>JAAZFK010000255.1 GCA_012511735.1 Clostridiaceae bacterium
ATCCTGATCAAAGACCTGACCTTGCGTTCAAATCCTTACCACTGTCCGCACGGCCGGCCGGTTGCCCTGCGGATGAGCCGCACTCAGATTGAAAAGATGTTCGGGAGAACTGTCTGAATGCCGGTGTCTGATCCCGACAGCAAACAGTCGCGTTCCGTATCCTTCGACCATCTCTTTGAGCGTGTCCTGGATCTTTATGCTGGAGACCCGGGAGCCATCCCGGTCATCACAGGACCCACCGCTTCCGGCAAATCGAAAATGGCCATGAAGCTGGCTCTGGCTTTGGGCGGGGAGATTGTCTCAGTTGATGCCATGCAGGTCTATCGTGGCTTTGATATCGGCACCGCCAAACCGACCCGGGAGGAACAACTGGCTGTCCCGCACCATATGATCGATTGCCTGGATGCCTGTGAGGCGGTCAGCGTCGCAGTCTTTACGGAGCAGGTCTCGGATCTCCTTGAAGATCTGGTCGGGCAAAACAAAAAACCCATCCTTTGTGGAGGCAGTGTCCAGTACGTCTCCGCCCTCCTGGACGGCCTCATCTTCACCGGGGTTAATCCTGACCCCAAATTGAGGGAGAAGATCGCCGCCCGGGTCGACCGGGACGGCCTGGATACCTCCTGGGTCCGGATGCGGGAGCTGGATCCGCAGGCGGCTTCGTCCATTTCACCTCTCGATCGCCGTCGGATCATCCGCTTCTTTGAATTGGTTGAACAGACCGGCAAAACAAAGTCAGCGCTCAATCGGGCATCGAGGCGGGCAGGTCCGCGCTTTCGCTACCTGCCCTTTTGGCTGGATTGGACGCCTCGACAGGTGCTCTATCAAGCCATTGATCAGCGGGTTGACACCATGTACCGGACAGGTCTCGCCAAAGAGGTCGCTGACCTCATGACTGCCTATCCTGACTTCGAGCAATGCCCTGCCTTCCGGGGGATCGGTTATCGCCAGACGATCGCCTTCCTCCAGGGACAAATCAGTGAATCAGAAGCCAGGGAAGAGGTCGCGCGCGCGACCCGCCGCTACGCCAAGCGGCAGCAGACCTGGCTGCGAAGGCGAAAGGATCTTTACCTTCTGTTGTTGGATCGCCAGATATCTGAATAAAACACCAAATTTCGTTATAAACAAAAATATATGGTCACCGTCGTCCTATTCTGGAGAGGCATCTTGTCCACATACTCAGAAAAGGAGCCGGTAATGGAGCAGTACAAACAAACGAATAAACAGTCGATCTCTCAGACCTTCAGAATCCAGGAAACCTTTCTCAACCACTGCAGGCGGGAAAAGATTAATGTGGTCATCCAGCTCTTCGATCAGTCAATTATCGAGGGCCTGATCGTTGGCTTCGATCGCGAATCCATCATTGTCTCTTCGCGGGGAACCCAACAGCTGCTTTATAAGACTTCAGTCGTTTGCATCAAGCCTTTCGAAGAACTCCACCTGATCTTCAACGAAGCCAGGCGATCACCTCGTTCGGGTGTCAAATACCCCCGTCTGGTCTCACACGTGCCCATCGGTCAGCACTGATCAGACGTCCATCCGGAGCAGGCCCCGGACAACCCCCAGGATCATGGTGCCTTCACGGTCAAGCGGGATATCGTCGTACCGATCGTTCTCCGGGTGCAGATAATACTGGCCACCCGGCCGGCGCTTGAGCGTTTTGACGGTGGCTTCATCATCGAGCAGTGCCACGACGATTTCACCTTCGTCCGCCATGTTCTGTTTCTCGATGATGACAATGTCACCATCCAGGATGGCGGCGCCCGTCATGCTGTCCCCCTCAATCCTCAGGGCAAAGACGGATTCAGGGTCCTGACGGATGGGGAAGGGGAGAGGAAGCATCCGCTCAACATTCTCGGTCGCCAGGATGGGTTTGCCGGCAGTGACCGTGCCGATCAGGGGGATCTGGGCTTGTGGCGCTGTTTCCAGGGCAGGAACCCGGATGGAGCGACGCTTGCCGGGATCCATCTCGATCCTGCCATCGGCCGCCAGTCGTTTCAGATGACTGTAAACGGTGGAGGTGGATCGGAGGCCAACCCCCTGACCGATATCCCGGACAGAAGGGGCAAAGGAGTATTCCCTTATATAATCACAAATAAATTCATAAACGGCGTCCAAGGTTTGGTCGACATTGGCCCGGGTGAATGGATAAGTCTCTTTCATAAGCACCTCCGCTGGAGTTCAAAGCTTGCAGGAACATTCTTTCTTTATCATCATGATAACAAAACAATTGTTCAGTATCAAGACCTCTTATTTAACCTGATACGGCCCTGATATGCTAAAATATACGGGATCAGGAGCAGCCGGATGCAAGAACGTGGAACCGACAACCGAAGACCCGCGGCCATGGCAAGGCCGCAAACGGAGCGCCCCAGGAGCCGTGAGCCGGGGGTGCCTCAGAATCGGCCGCAAGCTGGCGGACAGATGAGCCGCAAGCACACCTTTCTGACCAAATATTACGAGCCGGTTCGCGGCAGCTTTCAGGAAGACGCGCGTACCGGTCATCGAATCTACCGGTTGAAAGGTTACACAACGGTTGACAAGATCAACAGGAAGTTTCAACAGGAACGCAATCAGCGGACCTTGCGCAATATCCTGACCTTTCTTATGATCGTCATTCTTTTGGTTGTACTGATTGCCATCTACAATCCATTCACCAATCTGGATGAGTGGAAAAAGATCAGTGGCGAGGACAGTCTTTACAATAAACGTAAAGAACCGACGACAACCCAACGAATTCTCGATTTTCCCTGATAGAGTTTCAGACAGCCAAAACCGGTTGCGCCAGGATGCTTTTAAAAGAAGCCGGACCATGGTCTGGTCGATCCGGAAGGGATAAAAGCATCTATTTTACTGTTTTTATTCCTGGAGAGGTAATTGAAATGAAATGCGCTATCGTACTTCGTGAAATTTGTATTTTACGAAGTACGATTTCAGAGAACAAGATCTCACCCCATCATTCTTCCCTCGAGCGGTTTTAAGATTGCTTCCCGCTCTTCCCCCGGCTTTTGATCGGCCAGAAGGTTCAAAGCA
This sequence comes from Clostridiaceae bacterium, assembly GCA_012511735.1. Lineage (GTDB taxonomy): Bacteria > Bacillota > Clostridia > Saccharofermentanales > DTU023 > UBA4923. The sequence continues at coordinate 3,031 of JAAZFK010000255.1, forward strand.
ATGCGCGCGCCCTTATCCATATTATGAGAACCCGCCAAAACCAGAAAGTCACCCGGTTCAACCAGGGGCAGAATCTTTTTGATGGCCTGGCGAAGATCGTCCACTTCATCAATCCGGTAACCAGCTTCTTCAAGATCCGCAAGCACCGCGTCATGTTCCTCAGGCAGGACCAGATCCCTTGCTCTTGCCAGGTCACGGCTGGACGTCACCATGAAGGTCTGCCAGTTGATCTTGTCTTTGTACTCCTTGAATTGACCGATGACTTCCCGGTTGACCTGGACGCCGCGACTGCCTCTGATGGCGTAAAGGATCCGGACCGGTTTACCTTCGGCCATCACCGTCAAGGCTTCCAGCATCTTGCGGGTGTTATCCTCGTCGCTGATGTGATCATCGATGATGGTAAAGTCTCCCCGATAAATGATCTGCAACCGCCGTTCGACGCCGGGGAAATCAGCCAGTGCGGAAACCGCCTCTTGGACCGGCAGTCCCCAGCAGGCCGCAAGTAAAATCGCGGCCATGGCATTATAGACGGTATGACGGCCCGGGACTGCCAGATTTACCTGCCAGGAACCCGGTTCAATAATGCCTCGCCTTGTCTTCAGCCTGCGGCGGATCCGAAGCTCAAATTGAGGGATTCCGCCCGGCATCTTGAGGTGGACCGCTGTCACATCCGCCTGAGGGTGATCAATTCCCATTGAGATGACCTGGCCCCTGGTCTCCTCGGCCAATTTGAAGATTGTCGGCTCATCCCGGTTTAAAATAACGGGCACACCAGGCGCTACCTGACGGACCAGCTTGGCCTTGGCCTCGTAATAAGCTTCAAAGGATCCGTGATCCGGCATATGGTCGGGTGTAATATTCAGATAAGCAACCGCATCGTAATCAATGCCGTGGACCCTGTACTGGGCTTCCGCGATGGACGATACCTCCATAGCGACCACCTGGACGCCGGCTTGCCGCTGTTTTGCCAACATGGCATGCAAATCAGAACTCTCGGGTGTTGTCAGTGATGACTGAGCCTTGACTTCTCCGAAACTGTAAGCGACAGACCCGATCAGGGCGGTCATAACACCCTGACCTGTCAGAATATGTTGAACCATGGAGGTCGTTGTTGTCTTGCCATTGGTGGCGGTAACGCCCAGCATGAAGAGATGACGGTCGGGATAGTGAAAGAAAGCCCGGGAGAGCTCCGCCAGAGCCCGCCGGGCCAAAGGTACCCGGATTTCAGCCACACCTTCAGGCATTTGTGGGCGTTCACAGACGATGGCCACAGCTCCCTTGATGATGGCGTCCGCGATATACAAGTGTCCATCTGTCAGGGCACCTGGAATGGCGACGAAGATAAAGCCCGGCTCAACTGCCCGCGAATCATAAGTCACGCCGCGGACCACCGGATCGGCCGGCATGGCCATGACCTGGCTCTCTGACAGGGCAGTTAACAATTCTGATAGACGTAACATGAAATTTCCTCAGCCGCCGGCTTGGATCCAGCCTTGCCTGACCAGCAGCTCAGCTGTCAGAACGGATCCTCCGGCTGCTCCCCGGACCAGATTATTTGAGAGACAGACAAATTTGTAGTCGAAGATCGGATCTTTGCGCAAACGACCGATTGATACCCGCATCCCCCAGTCTCCCAAAGCGTCCAGTTTGGGTTGAGGTCTGTCGGTCTCATCGAAATAATTAAGGAATGGACGCGGCGCGGACGGCAATTCCAGCTCATCTACCTGGCTGGTGAAGTTTTGCCAGGCGTCCAAAATCACTTTCTCGCTGACTTTTCGGTCAAAACGCACGAATACGGCAGCCAAATGGCCGACTTCGACCGGTACACGAATGCACTGAGCGGAGATTTTCGGCTTTTGGGCTAATTGAACCTCATTTTCCGTGACCTGGCCCCAAATTTTAAGGGGTTCATTTTCACTTTTTTCTTCCTCGCCCGAAATGAAAGGAATCACATTATCCTGCATTTCCGGCCAGTCGGGTAGGTGCCTGCCAGCCCCGGAGACCGCCTGGTAGGTGGTGACAAAGACCTGGCTGATTCCGAAACCAAGCAAGGGCGTCAAGGCCGGCACATAGCTTTGGAGTGAACAATTGGGCTTGACAACAATGAAGCCTGTCTTGGTCTTCAGCCGTTCACGTTGTGCTTCAATTAAGTTAGTATGACTAGGGTTTATTTCAGGTATTACCATTGGAACGTCTGGTAGCCAACGTGTCGCTGAGTTGTTGGACACCACCGGTATCCCCTCCCCTGCAATCTTTTCCTCCAGTTGAATCAGACTGCTCTTCTCCATATTGACCGCGCTGAAGACCAGATCCACCTCTTCTTTCAGTTGATGAATCTGATCTGTTCCCAGAAGCTTCAGGTCCCGGACAGAATCCGGAATGTCCCGGTCCTGTTTCCAGCGCTCCCCCACCGCCTCTGCGTATCTTTTGCCCTTGGATGAGGGTGAGGCCATCAGCGCCTTGACTTCAAACCAGGGATGATTGTTCAAAAGCAGGATGAAAGACTGACCAACAAGGCCCGTCGCGCCCAAAATACCAACCCGGTAACGTCTCATACTGATATCCTCCTGTCCCCGCCTTGACGGCGTACAGCGCCAGTATATCAATTAAAGGGGCAGGCTTAAAGCATATCCGGGCGTGATAAAATAGAGGCGATGAAAAAACAGGATCAAAAACGAATGGACTCTTTCTTGCGCTTGGAGGAGTTTTTAGGTTACATCCAGGCCATTTTGGAGCGTTCGGAGGGAACCGTCCGCCAGTACCGCTATGACCTGGTTTTATTTTTCCGTTTCCTTCTGTCTGATAACCGTTCCCTGCAGCCTGAAGATCCGGAATGGGAGCAGATCGACCTCTCGGTTGTCAATGATTCTCTGTTGAGGTCCCTGCAGTTATCCGATCTGTACTCATACATTACCTGGTTGGCTGCGACCAGGAAGACCGCCCCTTCTACCAGAGCCAGGCGCACCTCTTCGCTACGCACATTTTTTGATTATCTGACCTCCAAAGCCAACGTGCTGACCGAGAATATAGCGGCTAATCTGGAATCACCCAAACAGGTCAAACGCTTGCCCAGACATCTGTCCCTGGAAGAGAGCCGTCAACTCCTGATGGCCGCCTCCAATCAACAAACCCGCTTCTCAAGCCGTGATTATTGCATCCTGACCCTCTTCCTCAACTGCGGCATGCGTCTGTCCGAACTGTGTGGCATCGATATTTCCTCCTGGCGTGGAGATACCCTGACAGTGATCGGCAAAGGCAACAAAGAACGAACCATTTACTTGAACGGAGCCTGCATCAAGGCCATTGAAGATTACCTGGACGACCGCATCACGCCCGTCAAGGAAGACAAGGATGCGCTTTTCATTTCCAGACTGGGCAGGCGGATCTCTCCCAGGGCAGTGCAGAACATCATCAAGAAATACATCATGTCCGCGGGTCTGGATCCCGAACGCTACTCGACCCATAAACTGAGACATACGGCCGCGACCCTGATGTATCAATACGGGGAAGTGGATATCCGAAGCCTCCAGGCGCTCTTGGGCCACTCTTCAGTGGCCACCACGGAGATTTATACCCACATCGATCAACGGGCGCTTCATGAGGCGGTCGAACAGAACCCCCTCAATCTGGAACGACGATCCGACGACAAATAAAAGCGGCCCTTCGATGAAAGGCCGCTTCGATCAATTGACGAAATGTCTTCAGCTTCTCATTTTTTCCAAAAATACCTTGTAGGCTTCATAGGTTTTATAGACATCGATCTTGCTGGTGATTTCGAAGCAGGAATGCATGGAGAGAACCGGCACGCCGCAATCAATCACGGACATGCCCAGATCTGACTGGTAGATGGCGACCGTACCGCCGCCTCCCTGATCAACCTTGCCTAATTCTCCTGTCTGCCAGGGCACGTCATTGGCTTCAAGCAGGCGGGTCACTTCATTGAAATACTCGGCGTTGGCATCCGAGGTTCCCCCCTTGCCCCTGGCGCCCGTATATTTGAAGAAAGCGATTCCCCTGCCTGCGTAGGTATTATTTTTCGGGTCCGAAACGGATGCGAAGGTGGGATCAAAGGCGTTCGAGACATCGGAAGAGAGCATGGTTGATTTTTCGATTTGATCCTGCAGCTCAATGGCGGAAGGTTCACGTCCGAGAATGGAACGAACCATGCGCTTCTGTACCGAGGGAAAAAGCTGGGAGCGGGCACCTGTGATGCCGCCTGATCCTGTTTCCTCCTTATCGTAGAGGATGACCAAGCCTGTCCGCTTCAAGGGCGTGTCGGCGTCGATCAGGGCCTTCAGAGCCGTGTAGGCGCAAACACGGTCATCCTGACCGTAGCCACCGACCATGGACCGGTCAAAGCCCACGCATCTCGCCTTGGTCGCCGGCACGATCTCGATTTCCGCAGTCACCAGATCCCGTTCGGTAAATCCATATTGGTCGAAGAGGAGCTTGAGAACGCCCAACTTAAAACGCTCCTTGATGTCATCTCCGCCCGGCAGCGGGATGCTGCCCGCCAGGACATTCAGCTCTTCGCCTTCGATGACTTGCGACGCTGTCTTCTTCATTTGGTCCGCGCCCAGATGGGGAAGCAGGTCAGTGATGGTGAAGACAGGATCATCCGCTTCCTCTCCAATGGACAAACTGATGGTCTCCCCGTCCCTGGTGATGACCACACCGTGCAGTGCCAGAGGGGTCGCGGCCCATTGGTATTTCTTGATTCCGCCATAATAGTGGGTTTTGAGCAGTGTCAGTTCGTCGGACTCATACATGGGGTTGGGCTTGAGATCAAGTCTGGGCGAATCGACATGGGCTCCAATCAGGTTAAATCCATCAAGCGGGTCGGCGGTTCCGATGACCGCTGCCACCAGCGCCTTGCCATGGACCGCTTCGTAGACCCGATCCCCTGCCGCGAGTGGTTTGTCTGTTTCATAGGCCCGATAACCGTTCGCTTCCAGTAATTCAATCGCGTAATCCACGAATTCGCGCTCCGTTTTGCCCCGGTCAAGCGCCACTTTGTAGTCCTGATTGAAGTCCATGATGGCTTGCATCTCTTCTTCATTTTCCGGGTCCCAGAGATTCTTGAATGAAAATGTCAGCTGCTTGCGCAGTTCTTCAATCTCTTCTTTTTTCTTGTCTTCTTCCTGATTCATATGATTCCCTTTCATCCATTATTTATTATTCGTGATGGTGCTGATCCTGTCCAAGGATTTTAAATTTGTCCTTGCGCTCCGGTGTCATCATGTCGTGATCCAGATAATACTGCTCCAAGGCCTTCTTGACCGCTTGTTCCGCCAGCACTGAACAGTGCATCTTCACCTTGGGCAGGCCGTCCAGGGCTTCCGCCACCGCCTGGTTGGTGATATCCAGCGCCTCGTCCGTCGACTTGCCGATGATCAGTTCAGTCGCCATGCTGGACGTGGCAATCGCCGAGCCGCATCCAAATGTTTTGAACTTGGCGTCGACGATGATATTGTCTTCTATTTTGAGATCCATCTTCATGATGTCGCCGCAGATGGGGTTACCGACTGTGCCGGACGCGTCAGCGTCAGGGATCTCACCCATATTGCGCGGTTTCATGAAATGGTCCAGTACTTTCTCACTGTATTCCATGTCAACCTCCCGGACAACCGGTCTTTTCTAGACCAGATCGTAGCCGCCATCTATTCTAACATCCACTCCGCCCTCCGGGGGGATCAGGGCTTCCAGCTTCCCCTTGCGGAAGTCCGCGTAGAGAGGTGACATGTCTCTCAATCGCTCGATCACCAGCGGAATGTCAATCAGGAAACGGTCAATCTCTCCTTCACTCGTTTTCCTGCCAATGGTAACCCGCAGGGAGCCGTGGGCAATCTCCGCCGGCATGCCGATGCCGAGCAGCACATGTGAGGGGTCCAGGGACGCGGAGGTACAGGCCGAACCGCTTGAGCAGGCGTAGCCTAAGGTATCAAGGAGCAGCAGAATGGATTCCCCTTCAATGAACTCAAAGGAGAAATTGGCGTTGTTGGGCAATCGCAATTCGGAATGACCGTTCAACTTGGTATGAGGCACGGCCTCAATGACACCTTTGATCAGTCGGTCGCGCAGCTTCGTCTGCCTTTTCGATTCTCTGTCCAGGTCTTTTAAGGCGAGTTCGCAGGCTCTGGCGAAAGCCATCGCGTAGGCCACGTTTTCAGTACCACCCCGTTGGCGCCGCTCCTGAGCCCCACCATCAAGCAGCCGGTCGATCCGAAGCCCCTTTCGCTTGAAAAGGACACCAATCCCTTTGGGTGCGTACAGCTTGTGTCCCGAAAAGGACATCAGGTCGCAATTGAGATCCCGGGGTTTGACCGGTATGGCGCCCAGCGCCTGGACGGCATCGGAGTGAAAAATGACGTTGGCTTCTCTGCAGATCTCCCCGATCCGGCCGACAGGCTGGATGGTGCCGATCTCATTATTGGCCATCATGATGGAGACAAGGATTGTATCAGGCCGGATGGCCTTTTCCAGCTGATCGGGTTCGACCAGTCCCTTGTCATCGACATCCAGGTAAGTCACCTCAAAGCCCTCTTTTTCAAGTGCTTCCATGGTGTGGAGCACCGCGTGATGTTCGATGGTTGAGGTGATCAGGTGGCGCCCCCTTCCCTGCCTGGCATGAGCGGTTCCCTTGACGGCCCAGTTATCCGATTCCGTCCCGCAGGAGGTGAAAAAAATTTCTTCCGGGAGAACACCCAGCCCCGAAGCGACTGAGGCGCGGGCCTCCTCCAGGATCCTGGCCGCCTGGTGGCCTTCCCTGTAAAACGATGAAGGGTTGCCCGGATGCTGTCTCAGGATTTCCGTAACCAGGTCGATGACTTCGTCCGCAGGCGCTGTGGTGGCCGCGTGGTCGAAGTATACGCGTTTTTTTCCTGAGGCCTCCTGAAGGCGTTTTTCCAGAAGCGTATCCACTTTATATCTCCTTACCCGTCCTTGCCGGCTTCTTGTTATTCAGATTTTGCCTGATGTCTTTCACTTTCTTCATCCATTCGGTGATTTTCGATTCGTAGCCCTGTTCGGACGGCTGGTAATACTCCGTCCCCTCCACATCTTCAGGCAAAAAGGTCTGGCCTGAGATCCCCTGGGGGTAATCATGATCATAGAGGTAGCCTTCCCCGTAACCCAGCTCTTTCATACCTTCAACCGGCGCGTTGCGCAGATGGAGCGGGATCGTTCCGCCCTGCCCCTTACCGATGTCGTCCATGGCCTTATTGATGGCCAGATAGGCACGGTTGGACTTTGGGCTGGTGGCAACGGCGATGACCGCTTCGGCAAGTACGATACGGGCTTCCGGCATTCCGGTCATAAGCGCTGCCTGCCAGGCGTCAAGCGCAATGGAGAGGACCTGGGGGTTGGCAAGCCCTACGTCTTCAGCTGCGCAGATGGTGATCCGCCGGCCGATGAAGCTGATGTCCTCCCCTCCTGCCAGAGCCCGGGCCAGGTAGAAGATGGCGGCGTCCGGATCGCTGCCCCGCATTGACTTGATCAGAGCCGAGACCGTGTCGTAATGCTCCTCTCCCGAAGCGTCAAAGCGGGAGGTCTTCTTTTGCATGGAATCCAGAATGGTCTCCCGTGTCAGGCTGATGGAACCATCTTCATTGACCGGGGTCGTCATGGCGGCCAGTTCCAGACCGTTAAGAGCGACTCTGGCATCACCGTCCGCCAGGGAAGCGATCATTTTCATGGCGGCCGGATCAATTTTAATGTCCATTTCACCCAGCCCGCGCTGCCGGTCTCCAAGTGCCCGTTCCATGACCTCCACAATGTCTTCCCGGGTTAAAGGATGAAGCTGGAAGACCGTCGAGCGGGAAATCAGGGCTTTATTGACCTGAAAGAAAGGATTTTCCGTGGTCGCGCCGATTAGAATCAAGCGGCCGCTTTCAACTGAAGGCAGAAGCGCGTCCTGTTGAGCCTTGTTGAAGCGATGGATTTCATCGATAAAAAGCAAGGTTCGCCCACCAGGCGTCAGGATGGGATTTTCGGTGTCGGAGATGACTTGTCTGATGTCGGCCAGTCCGGACGTCACCGCGTTCAGCTGCCGGTAATTGGAGCGGGTGGTATTGGCAATGACATGGGCAAGTGAGGTCTTGCCTGTCCCGGGTGGTCCAAAAAGAATCAAAGAGGAAAGCCGGTCTGCCGTGATCATCCGCCAGAGCATCTTGCCTTCCGCCAGAATATGACGCTGGCCGATGAAATCGTCCAGCGTCACGGGCATCATGCGATAGGCGAGCGGCTCGCGCCTTCCCGCCCGGCCGGCATCAACAGGTAAGGTCATGGTAAAGCGGGAAGCGCTCACAGAGCCTGGCCACCCTTTGACGGATCTCCTCTTGACTGGCATCGAAATCAAAGATGGCTCTGGCGATCAGTTCAGCGATCTCACGCATTTCTTCTTCACCCATCCCGCGTGTCGTGACAGCCGGTGTACCGACACGGAGGCCTGAAGTCACCATAGGTGACTCGGTTTCAAACGGAACGGTATTCTTGTTGGTGGTGATATGTACGCTGTCCAGCCGGTCTTGAATCTCCTTGCCTGTCACTCCCGCGGCTTTCAGTTTCAAAAGGAGCAGATGCGTATCCGTACCCCCGGAAACCAGATCAATCCCATGATCCGTCAGAGCTTCGCCCAGCACGCGGGCGTTGTTGACGACCTGTTCCTGATAGCGATTAAAAGACGGATCAAGAGCTTCTTTGAAAGCGACGGCCTTGGCCGCGATGATATGCATGAGCGGACCTCCTTGCAGGCCCGGGAAAATGGCGGAATCGATCTTCCTGCCGTATTGTTCCTTGCAAAGGATGATCCCTCCCCGCGGACCCCGCAGGGTCTTGTGCGTGGTTGAAGTGACAAAATCGGCATAGGGAACCGGGTTCATGTGAAGTCCCGCGGCGATCAGGCCCGCGATATGAGCCATATCCACAAACAGGAGCGCGCCGACCTCATCGGCAATGTCCCGGAAGCGCTTGAAGTCAAGGGCACGGGGGTAAGCGCTGGCGCCCGCGACGATCATCTTGGGCTTGACCTCAAGGGCGCGCTTGCGGACGACCTCGTAGTCAATCTGCTCGGTGACCGGATCTACCTGATAGGCCTCCGCGTGGTAATAACGGCCCGAGATATTGATCTTCATCCCATGGGTCAGATGGCCACCATGGGATAAATCAAGTCCCAAAATGGTATCTCCCGGTTCCAGCATGGCGTAATAGACAGCTGTATTGGCCGACGCGCCCGAATGGGGCTGAACGTTGGCGTGTTCAGCACCAAATAGCTGTTTGACCCGGTCGATGGCCAGCTGTTCAGCCACGTCGACAAACTCGCAGCCGCCATAGTAACGTCTGCCGGGATAGCCTTCCGCATATTTATTGGTCATGATGGAGCCCGCGGTGTCCAGAACCGCCTGGCTGACAAAGTTTTCGGACGCGATGAGTTCAAGGTTCTGACGCTGGCGTCCGAGCTCATTGATTAAAGACTCGTAAAGGTCAGGGTCAACCTTTTTAACGTGCTCGTATGGCATAAATACCTCCTGTGTAAAGGGAAACTTGTATACAAGCATAGTAACACATGGATTTTTGGACAGAGGTCACATAATCTCCCTCTAACCGGCTTCGGGAACCGCCTTATTGGTTAAAAGTCGTGTGGGGATTGATTTCTTTTTTTGAAATATTTTCAAGCCCTTTTTCAACGATCTGATCCATGTCGAGATCCCTCTCAGCCTCTTGCGCGTCTTTGAGCGAAGGGTGTGTTTTGGGGTGCTTGGAAACGAAGACCGTACAGCAATCATCGTAAGGCAGGATGGAGGTTTCGAAGCTGCCAATCCGACGCGCGATCGCGATGGTGTCATTCTTATCCATGCCGATCAGAGGCCTGAAAACCGGTTTATCCGCCACCAGGTCAGTGGCCGCCAGCGCTTCCAGTGTCTGGCTTGCGACCTGCCCCAGACTTTCACCTGTGATCAGGGCCTTGGCGCCTGTCTGCGAGGCAAGTTGGGAGGCAATCCGCGTCATCACCCGCCGCATGACCACAGTCAGCATCTCCTGGGGGCAAAATTCGTTGAGCTCCAGCTGGATCTCTGTAAAATCGACAACGTAAAGGTTGATCCTGCCGGCGTATCGTCCGAGCAGGGAGGCAAGCTTTTCAACCTTGGCCAGCGCCTGCGGTCCCGTGTAGGGAAAGGTATGGAAATAGATGGCATCGATGATCATGCCGCGGGACGCCATCATGTAGCCGGCGACAGGGCTGTCGATCCCGCCTGACAAAAGGAGCATGCCGCGTCCGCTCATGCCGACCGGCAGCCCCCGGGCGCCTTCGATGATGTCATGGTAAAGATAGATCCGGTCTCTGATCTCGACAAAAAAGGTGAGATCAGGTGCCTGCATCCGAACGGTGAGCCGCTCTGGCCATTGATTCAGCAGTAAATCGCCAAGCTCACAGGATAATTCATAGGAATTCAGCGGGAAAGTCTTGTCTACACGCCGGATCTCGATCTTGAAGGTTTGTCGATCCGGCTGTGCGACCAGTGGTTCGGCGTAGTCAAGCAAGAACTGCTTGACCAGATCAAGGTCACTGTCCAGGCAGATGGCCGGACTGACCGAAACCAGTCCAAATACACGCGAGAGGCGGTCGACCGCTTCCGCCATCAATTCCGGGTCGTTCAGGTCTGTCTCACCCATGCTCCGGACCCAAATCCGGGAATGACTTTGCTGGATATCGAACTGTCCTAAATCGACCAGCCGTCTTTTCATGTTACCGATTAACCGGCTGATAAACTTTCCTCTGTTCAGCCCCTTGAGGGTGACTTCACCCAAGCGGACCAAAATCAAAGACTGACGGGATGCGTCCATCATGACCTCCCCCTGCCTTTCCCTAGCGCGTACCGGGCATGGAGCGCCGCGATGCGCTCTGCCAGATGCAAAACCGCCTGCTCTGTCTGATTGGGATTGAAGCTGATCCGAACCGCGGAAAGAATGGTTTCCTTATCATGACCCATGGCGGCAAGGACCCTGTTCTCCCCTGCCAGTCTGGAACCGCATGCGGAGCCGGTTGAAATATAAATTGATTCAGCTGACAACGCGTTCATCAATGTCTCACCCCGCAAGCCAGGGAAAGCGATCGAGAGGACGTAGGGCGACCCCCCTTCCGGAGATAATATCCTGTGAGGGACGGTCAGTTTTCCGATCGAATCCAGGAAACAGCGTCTCAACCGGGCGGTATCCTCCAGGTGATCATCCAAGCGATTCACATGAAACACGAGAGCCTGCGCCAGAGCCATAGCACCGGCGACATCCACCGTCCCCGGTCTCAGGCCCTCCTGCTGGCCGCCTCCATGGAGCTGTGGGACCAGCCGGATCGCCTGTTTCTTGATCAGGAGGCCGGTTCCTTTGGGGGCGCCGATTTTGTGTCCGGCAATGGAGGCCAGGTCAAGCCCCCAGTTGCGGAAGGAAAAGGGCAGCTTGCCGCAGGCCTGCACGATGTCACTATGGATCAGGGTCTGAGGTGCCGCCTGTCGGATGACCGGCACCAGACCGGCAAGGTCATTGACAGCCCCCGTCTCGTTGCTGACGGCAATCAAGCTGATCAGGCCGGCAGGATTGGTCTTGAGCGAGCTCTCGAGTACATCCTGGTCGAGCTGACCTGAGTAAAGAAGAGGAATACGAGTGGTTTCACACAATCCCGCTGACTGGAGATAGTCCAGGGAAGCCAGAACCGCTTCATGCTCTCCAGCAGAAGTAATCACCCGGGCGGGCCGCCTCTTTTCTGCACATGCCCAGCCTTTGAGCGCCAAGTTGATTGATTCTGTCCCGCCTGAAGTGAAAATAATTTCTTCGGGTCGGCAGTCAAGGGAGCGGGCGACACTCTGTCTCGCTTCCTCGTAGAATCCAGCAGCCTTGATACCACCTCCATGGGCAGAAGATGGGTTGTTGGCCGCCTCTGACAGCCGTGGCAGGTAAGCCTCCATGACCTCAGGCAGCACGGGACTGGTCGCAGTTGTATCAAAATCGTAAATCAAAATCGTTAATTAATTTCCAGTTGTAAAAGATCGGGCCGCAATACGACCTTGATATGTTCGCAAACGGCTCCATTGCGTCCGTAAAGTTCCCCGGATACAGCCAGGACGACGGTTCTTCTCGGTATCTCAAGAGTCACGGCTTCCCTGTTCTTGGCTGGCCTGGCCAGAAGGGACACACTACCCTTGATCGGAAGGAAGGCGTACTTGTTACTCTTGATCTCAATCATCCTTTTTCCGGAGGAGATGCTTTGGGCAAGGTTGGGAAAAACCTGTGCCGAGATGTAAGAGGTGCACCAACCGTAGACGCGTTCGTCAAACATAATGGGCCATTGGAGCATCCAGTAACCGGGATGCTTGATCTCGGGAATGTTGAAGGCCGCGTCCAGATCCGGATCAGGATCCAGGTGCTGAACGGGCTGCAGATTGATGTCATCGTAACTTGCCAGATTGAGAAAGCTGAAAGTGAGCGCATTGAAATGTGGGATGGTAAAACGCTCAGGTTCAACAGCTACAAAGGTTCCTCTGCCCTTTTGTATCTCCAAAATACCATCCGAGACCAGATCGGCGATGGCCTGCCTGACGGTTGGCCGGGATAAATCCAACTCCTCGCAAAGGGTCATCTCTGAGGGGATTCGCTCACCCTGTCGATAGACGCCCTCCTGAATACGCTCCACAATTAACTCCCGCAGTTGCGCGTAAAGCGGGACACTGCTATGCCGGTCAAGTTTCATAATGAGGTCTCCTCTGCGAGTGATGCTTACATCATATCATAGACACCGCCACCGAAAAGAGGTCAGGACCAAGAAAATTATCATTGAATTCAGGCTTGGAAAGGAAGGTAGTCGATGGAGATAACCCGACCATCGCGGTCAACCTTGGCTGCGGCATAAACGAATTGAACCACGAGGTCTTCAAATTCCAGCCGCCCATCAAGCCATTGCCTGGCGGTAAGTCGGATTTTGCGGATCTGCGAAGTGCCCAGTGCCTGCTCGACACCCCCGAAATTCTCTGTTGCCGCTCCCCTCCCCTTGCACTCAATCACATAAAGGGTTTCCCGGTGGCGGGTAATAAAGTCGATTTCGCCCAGGCCCGCTACTTTGAAACGGTGCTCCAGAATGGAGTGCCCCCTCGCGATCAGATCCTGGGCTATCATCCGTTCAGTACTGAGGCCCAGCTGGTAGGAGGAAGGGCCGGCTGCTGTCCGCTTGCGGGAGACGGGATAAAAGCTTTGCCGGTGAATGGGGCAGGGGCCGAACGCCTCGATGGCCTCCAGATGGGCGCGGGTCCCATAACCTTTATGGGAAGCGAACCGGTAGGCCGGATAGACTCGATCCCAGCTTTCCATCATCCGGTCTCTCGCGACTTTGGCCAGCACAGAAGCGGCGGCAATTGAATTATGTCTTGCGTCTCCCTGAATTTCAGCCAGGACCGGACAATCCAGGTCTTCCAAGGCAACCGCGTCGATCAGGATCATGTCAGGCTGGCTGGGCAATTCCTTCAGGGCTCTGCGCATGGCCTCCCTGGTCGCGGTCAGAATATTGGTCCGGTCAATTTCTTCTGGCCCCGCCATGGCGATCGACCAGGCTTTTGCTTTTTGTCTGATCAGGTCGAAGAGATACTCCCTGCGCGCGGGGGTCATTTTCTTGGAATCATTCAAGCCGTAGAAGGGCACCTGCTCCGGTAATATACAGGCCGCTGCGACCACGGGCCCGGCCAGGGGACCCCTGCCCGCCTCATCGACGCCGGCGATCATGCGGTAGCCTCTGGATCTTAATTCGGATTCAAAGGCGCCCATGGCTTCGAAACGATCCCGGTCCTTCTGGCTGATGCGAATGCCGCGTTTGCCTGTCTCAGTCATGGGAGTTACCCGCGACCGGCCGTTCCAGGGTCATCCGGCCGATCCGGCCCGAACGGTAATCATCCATCAGTCGGGAGGCGAACCGGGTCAGATCGGCCTGCCCGTCTGTCAGCAAACAACCGGTCCTGAGCGCTGCCGCCTCAAAGTCCGCAAGCGGCCCATAGCGCTCCGACATCTGGTCGCCGTAGTACTTGTAAAGCAGGTCAAAAAGCCAGACAGCCACCTCCTCCAGGGGCAGGATGCTGTCACGTATAGCTCCGGTTGAAGCCAGGTAGAGACCGGATATTTTGTCCGCCATTTTTGCCGGCAGGATACCGGGCGAATCCAGCAAATGGAGTTCTTTTCCTGAACGAAGCCAGTTCAGACTCCGGGTCACCCCCGGCCGTGCCTCAACTTTAGCGGATCGCTTGCCGACCAGCTGGTTGATCAGGGTTGATTTCCCTGTGTTGGGAATGCCCGCGACAAGAACCCGCAAAGGGCGGGCGATCCGACCCTGCTTTTTCGCCTTCTCAAGAAAGGGCTGGTGCAGTTTGAGCAGTTGTGTCCGTATCTGGGCCAGATCACTCCGGTCCCTCAGATCACAGGCCAGGGCCGCAAGCCCCTCTTCCTGGAAATGGTTGAGCCAGGCCCGGTTGATCTCCTGATCAGCCAAGTCGGCGTGGGAAAGGACCAGCAGATGAGGTTTGCGTGGTGAAAACTCAAGAAAGAGCGGGTTGCGGCTGGCGCCGGGGATCCTCGCGTCACCCACCTCGAGTACGACGTCGATATGCCGCCACACTTGTTGCAGTTCACGGGTGGCGCCCGCCATATGACCGGGATACCAG
>JAAZFK010000256.1 GCA_012511735.1 Clostridiaceae bacterium
TCATCCAGAACGGATTCAAAGCGGATTTCTTTCTCCTTGAACCATTTGACGATCTCCTTGGCGCCGTGGCGACCGTTGACCTCCTCATCGAAGCCCAGGGCCAGCCAAAGATCCCGGGGCGGCTGGTAGTCCTCTTCCAGAAGGGCTTCAAAAGTTTCCAGCAGACCAATGACCGAGCTCTTGTCGTCCATGGAGCCCCGGCCCCAGACCTTGCCATCCGCGATCACGCCGGAAAAGGGGCCCTCATGGGTCCAGCCCTCTTCCAGGGCGGGCACTACATCATAGTGAGCCAAAAAGAGTAGGGGTGGCCGTTCGCTGTCCTTGCCCGGCCAGCGAAATACGGGACTGTAGCCGTTGATCAGGGTACGCTCCAGCCTCTGGTGCACCAGAGGATAGGAAGACTCCAAAAAGGTCAAAAAAGAAGCGAAGACCTCAAGGTCCATCTCTTCCATGCTGAAATGCGATACAGTCGGGAAACGGACGGCTTCCGCCAAGCGTCCCGCAGCTTGTTCAATTCTTTTTTCCATCGGATGACTCCATCTATTTAACACTTATCTGGAAACCTTGGACCATCATCTCCCAAACCGCCGTAACCGCCCCTTACGGGCGGCCTGCCGCGCGTTTGAACAAGAGAAGAAGCCAGAAAACGATGATACCGGCAAGAAGGACGATGCCTGTCAGCAGTAGAAAGAGCTGGAGTTTGTCGCCCGCGATCAGGGCAGCCAGCAGGGTCACCACGACGATCGTCAGGAGCCCGATCGTAAGTTTGCCAAAAACCGAGGACAGGAAGCGCTTGCCCAGCCTTAACTCCGGTGGTGTAAAACCGGATTTCTGGCGCTTTCCCCCGCTTTTCTTTTTCCCTGCCACGACCGACTCCTCCTGTCTGTCTCATGATACTATGACTTTGACTTTGGTTAAAGAATGGAAGGAGTCAGGATGGACGGGATCACCGCGCATGCCATGGCAATCGAACTGAATCAATGCCTGGCGGGCGCCCAGGTTGAACGCGTCTCCATGAGCAGGCGGACGGATCTGCACCTGACTGTGTTCACAAGTGAACGGTCCCGGCTCAACCTGACATTCAAGGCGGACCGCGCGCGCCCCTCCCTGATTCTCTCCAACCGGGCGATTCCCGGCGGACTGAATCCACACCCCGCCTTCGTCATGCTCTTGCGCAAGCATCTGCGGCGGGCCAGGATTCTCAGCGTCACGACACCGCCATGGGAACGCGTCTTCCACATTGAATTTGAGGCCATCGACGACCTGGGTGACCCCATGGAGCGGACCCTGGTCTTCGAGTGCATGCCCCGCACCGCCAATATCATCCTGCTGAACAAGGATCAGGTGATCCTGGGAGCCCTGCGCCATATCGACCATCGCGTCAACCGTGTCAGGGAGATCCTGCCCGCTCATCCCTACCTGCCCCCGCCCCCCCAGAACCGGCCGGACCCGATTGCCTGCACGGCCCTGCCAACGGATCAACTCCTGGGAGAGCTGGAAGGGGGGATGGTGAACGGACGAACCCTCTCACAACGGGTGGCGGGCTTTTCTCCCCTCCTGGGTGAGGAAGTCCTGGCCCGGGCCGGCAGCAAGCCCTCCCGGGAACAAGTGGCGGAGACACTTCGCACCCTCTGCCGCGACATCGCCGCCAACCGTTTCTCCCCTGCGCTTTACCTGGACGGGCCCGACGGTGCCCCCCTGGCCGCACACGCGATCAGGTTGACCCATCTGCCCTGTCGCCAGTCCCGGCCCACCACATACCAGGCCGTCGCTGAATTCATCCAGGCCGCGGACGAGACTGACCGCCTCAAGCAAAGGCGCCAGGCCTTGACACGCAAGATCCAGGCACATCAGAAACGTACGGAGAGAAAAAGGCAAGTCCATGAAGAAGACATGGTGGTGGGAAGTCAGGCCCTGGAAGACCGGCGCATGGGCGAACTGATTCTGGCCTGGATCCATACCATCCCCAAAGGGTCGGAAGGCGTTCTCCTGGATGACTATCACCAGCCGGGCAAACAGCTGTATTGTCCGCTCAACCCGAAGCTTTCAGCAGCGGATAACGCCAATCTCTACTTCAACCGGGCCAAGCGCAAGCAACGCAAGCTGGAGTCAGCCACCCGGCTCCTGGAGAACGATCTTGACGAACTGATCTGGCTGGAATCGCTTCTGGCGGCAACGGGTTATGCTGAATCGGAAGAGGACCTGGCGGCGGTCGAGCATGAATACCTGTCCCGCGAAGCCCGGGCCAGGCGTCTCCCCTCCGAAGCGCCTTCCCGGGATTCCCTGCCGGGAAGACCGGCTTCAAAAAAAAGACGGCAACAGTCAGCCGCCCGCCCGGCCGCCAAGGGCAAACAAAAGACAGTGGGTTCAGAACCACCCCTGGCACCCCGGCGCTTCCGGTCCTCGGACGGCTTTCTCATCTCCAGCGGCAGAAATAACCTGCAAAATGACCGGCTTCTTCGCAAGGCGGGTCGGGATGATCTCTGGTTTCACGCCAAGAACTTGCCTGGCTCCCACATCATCCTGTCAACCAATGGACGGGAACCCAGCTCCCAAGCCATTCGTGAGGCGGCGGTCATCGCGGCCTGGTATTCGGGAGCGGGCCGGGCGGGCAGCCCTGTGGAGATTGACTATTGTCCGGTCCGTCAGGTCAAAAAAATACCGGCCTCCAGGCCGGGACACGTGACCTACCGGGGTCATCAGACCCTCTATGTAAAACCCGAAGATCCTTCGGGAATGCGGGTGGAAACTAAGGATTAAAGGGGCCTGATCTGAGACTGTCGCGCAAAGCCAGACGCTTGTGTTCCTCTTTGATGGCATCAGCGAAACGGGATTCCTCCAAGGAGACAAGACAGCCGCAATATTTCTGCCGGTAAAGCCCCAGGTCACGGGCCATGCCCTGTCCCTTGCGATAGCCATCCCGCCAGTCGTAGGGAATAAAGGAGACGGCCTTGCTCTGAACCGCTCTTTCACCTGCTTCCAAAATCATCTGGCGGTCCTGGTAAGGACTGACCAGCAGGGTGGTGCTGATGGCGTCAAAGCCGCCCTCTTCCGCCTCCTGGGCGACACAGGTCAGCCTCATCTGATAGCAATAGCGGCAGCGGTTGGCGCCTTCGTCGGCTCTTCTCAGCCATTCCTCAGCCAGGGAACAGCCTCTGGCGATGAGGGGCAGCCGGTAATGGTCGGCGACCTTGACCGCGTTTTCGTGACGGCGTTCCCATTCGACCCCGGGCTGGATGTTGGGGTTGTAAAAAAGAAGCGTGACATCAACCCCCTCTTCCAGGAGGCGTTCCAGCGGCCACATGGCGCAGGGGCCGCAGCAGATGTGCAAGAGCAACTTCTTAAACGCGGGCAGGTCAGTCATCATCTTCCCCTGATTCGATAATTTCCTGAAGTGAAATTTGGCCGGCATCGGCTATCGGACGGCTTCTTCTGTCAACAAAGGGCAGACCGAGGTGATCGAAGCCGCCCCTGGTCAGAACTCTCCCCCGGGGCGTCTTGGCGATGAAGCCTATCTGCATCAGGTAGGGCTCGTAAATATCCTCGATGGTGACGGGATCCTCGCCTGTTGAGGCGGCCAGGGTATCCAAACCCACGGGCCCGCCATCGTACATCTCGGCCATGACCCGCATGATCAGGCGGTCATTGCCGTCCAGGCCGATGGCGTCGATCTCCAGGGCAGACAGGCCCATCTCACAGATCTGGCGGTTGATCACATTGTCGCCCCTGACCTGCGCGTAGTCCCTCATGCGTCGAAGCAGACGGATGGCGACACGCGGTGTCCCTCGGCAGCGGCAGGACAGTTCTTTCAGGCCGTCCTCGTCGATGCCCACGCCCAGCAGCGAGGCATAGCGGGTCAGGATCTGGGAAATCTCATCAGGCGCGTAAAGATCCAACCGCTGAATCATGCCGAAACGGTCCCGCAGCGGCGAAGTCAGAAGGCCTGCCCTGGTGGTGGCTCCGATCAGGGTGAAACGGGGGAGGTCGAGCCTGATCGATCGGGCGGAGGGCCCTTTGCCGATCAGGATATCCAGGGCGTAATCTTCCATGGCGGGATAGAGCACTTCCTCCACGGTCCGGTTAAGCCGGTGGATCTCGTCAATAAAGAGAACGTCGTGTTCCTGCAGGTTGGTCAGAATGGCCGCCAGATCCCCCTGACGCTCAATCGCGGGCCCCGAGGTAATCCGCATCTCCACACCCAGTTCATGGGCGATGATCCCCGCCAGGGTCGTCTTGCCCAGGCCGGGAGGTCCGTAGAGGAGTATATGGTCGAGCGCTTCCCTGCGGGCCTTGGCGGCTTCAATGGCAATGCCCAGGTTGGCCTTGACTTTCTCCTGGCCGAAATATTCCCCCCAGCGGCGTGGCCTCAGCTGCGGTTCATCCGTCTCGCCGCTCAAGGCTTTCCTGGACAGGACGCGTTCTTCGTCAAAACGGTCATCGTATTCTTCATTCATGGTGCTCTGGAATTCAAACATGCCTTCAACCTGCCTTCGAACTCAGAATAACAAATAAGGGAAGCACGGCGCTAGACAATGGCCATCCGGGACAAGGCGCGGCGGAGGAGATCCTCCAGGCAGTCCTCTTCCCTGCTGCCGGCCAGCTTCACCGCTTCCAGGGCTTCCGCATTGCTGTAACCCAGGACCATCAGGGCCGCGACGGCTTCGCCCGCCATCCCGGCCGCCGGAGTCACAGAAAGACTTCCGACAAGCTCGGTTGCCTGAGGGATCTGGATGCCGGACTTTTTCAGTTTGTCGGTCAATTCCAGGATCATGCGGGCTGCGCCCTTTTTCCCGATGCCCCTGACCTGGGTCAGACGGTCGACATCACTCTGTAAGATGGCCAGCGCAAAGGCGTCCGGGCTCAAGGTGCCCACCACCTGCAAAGCCAGTTTGGGTCCCACCCCACTGACTGACTGGACCAGGATGAAGAGCTTCTTTTGCTCTTCATTGGAGAAACCGTAAAGCGCCATCTCATTTTCCCGGACATGCAGGTGGGTATGAATCGTCACTTCCTGTCCGGCAGGAGGCAGGCAGGCGATCAGACCGGGTGGCATCTCGATCTGAAATCCGATCCCTCCCTGCTCCAGGACGATGAAATCCTCTGCTTTTCTGCTGATCCGGCCTGCGATACTGGCAATCATGATGTCTCCTTTACTGGTAGCCGCCAACGGCCAGGCGGCTGTTACGATCGCCCGAATGCGCGTGGCAGATAGCCACCGCCAGCGCGTCCGCCGCGTCGTCCGGTCTGGGTATCTTCTTCAGGTTAAGCAGAACCCGGACCATCTCCTGAATCTGTTTCTTCTCGGCCTTGCCGTAGCCTGTGACGGCCAGCTTGACCTGCATGGGTGTGTATTCGTAGACGGGAACACCCGAGCGGGCGGCGGCGACAACCGCGACACCACGCGCCTGGGCCGTACCGATGGCAGTGGTGGTGTTGCGGCTGAAAAACAACTCTTCCACGACAAAGCAATCAGCCCGATGACGGCTGTTCAATTCAGCCAGGGCCTGGTCAATGGCCAGCAGACGTTCGGGGAAGGGGGTGGTGGCATCTGTCTTGATGATGCCGTAATCGAGCACCTGGAGCCGTTTGTTCTCATACCGGATCACACCGAAGCCTGTGATGGCATAACCGGGATCAATCCCCAGTATGATCACCTCAACACCTCCCTTGTTTCTCGCAATCGATAACGGAGCTCCCGCAGGAAAAAAGACTAGCTCTCCATAAATTCATGCAAGGCCTTGACATTCTTGACCCAGTCGATGTCGTACATTTCCATCCCGCGGATGTACTTCATGGCCTCGTAAGTTTCCAGAGGCAGCATCAGCTGATCGAATGAGTAATCTTTGTAAGCGCCAAAGCCCATGATCAGGCCCATCATTTCACTGTCCGTCAGGTTGGTCTTGACCTGGGGCATCAGGGCCTCGACCGTCTCGGTCAATTTGCCCGGGTTGCTGCCCTTCATTTTGGTAAACAAAGCCATGATGACCTTGCGCTGCCGCTCCATGCGCTTGAAGTCAGAATCAATTTTACGGATCCTGGAATAGGCGAGCGCGCTCTTGCCGTTCAGCGTTTGAGCGCCGGCCTTGAAGGGACCCAGCCCCTGACCGTTGAGGTGCTTGGCCTCCGCCGATGTCAGTTCAATGGTCACTCCGCCCACTGTGTTGATGGCCTTTTCAAAACCTGAGAAGTCAGTCGCGATATAACGAGAGACGTCCACGCGGAAGTTGCGCTGGACGGTCTTCATAAGCAGCCTGGGGCCTCCCCAGGTATGGGCGGCGTTCAGCATGTAGTTGGATGAGAAATTTTTCTTATAGGCGGGATCGGGATCGTCCGGAATACTGACATAGATGGCCCGCATCAGGGAGGTCAGGTGAAAAGACTTGGTCTTCTTGTTAATGGTCAGTAGCATCATGGCGTCTGAGCGGCCATGGGTGTTGGAGTCCCGGGTATCGGATCCGATGATCAGGATGTTGACAAGCTCTTTATCCTGCAAAACCGGAATCTTCATCCCCTCTTTCATGTTGGAAGGGGCGTCGAGACCCGAGAGATCTGTCTCGATCTCAATGTCGTCAATCCGGTCATAATCCCTCAGACCGATAACAAAGTAAAGGTAACCGAAGACAAAGGCGGCCGTCGCAAGAATCAGGCCCGTCAGCAGGCCGGCAACGGATACCAGTAATTTTTTTCTTTTTTGGTTTTCCATAGGCTGATTATAGCTCATAAACCTGAAAAAACGGCAGGTTCGCTGCCGTTTCAAAATAAAGCCGGAACGGACTTTTTACTGGTCGAGCGGCTGCACGCGGGCGATGCGCGACTTCCTTCTGGCGGCCGTATTTTTGGCAATCAGACCGTCCGAGACAGCCCGATCCATCTTGGCCTGGACGAGGCGGGCCAGTTCATCGGCTTCCGGCAGTCCCTGCTCTTTGGCGGCGATGGCCTTCCTCACCAGCGTACGCAGCTCACTTCTTCTGCTCTTATTGGCGGCAGCCTTGGCTTGTGAGGACCGCACACGTTTGATTGATGATTTAATGTTAGGCACGCTTGTTTCCTCCTGCGCTCTAATCGATTGAATGAACACCGCGTATTCTACCACGGGCGCCCTTGAAGGCGCAAGTCATGGAACCGGGAAGTCCATGGATAGATTCTCCGCCTCACCAAAGGAGATAGGCGAGGAAGCTTTGGCTTTTATATAGGCACTTTCCCCATGCGATCGGTTGATCAGTTCATTTGTTGGCATCGATCTCAACCTGGCGATCACCCGATCCATAATCTCCATTTCCGAAGACTGAAGAATGGCCGGCTTAAAACCGGGCGCCGCCCTAAAAGAATATCTCATCTTTCCATTGTTGGAATCTTGATTGCAATGGACACCTTCCAATTCAATCAGACAATCATGTTTCTCGGGTACCGGCCCCATAGGGAGGGCACTATAGACCAAACCGCTGATCGACTTCCCATGGGTCTTATAATGGAGCATATCCGAATACCAGAGCAGCTTCATCAGTTTGACTTTATGAAGGTAGCGAATCCTG
Organism: Clostridiaceae bacterium; assembly: GCA_012511735.1. Lineage (GTDB taxonomy): Bacteria > Bacillota > Clostridia > Saccharofermentanales > DTU023 > UBA4923. Next base: position 7,533 of record JAAZFK010000256.1, read on the forward strand.
CTGGCGGAATAATTGATCATCTCGACCACTTTTTCCGTATCCAATTCGACGCAGCCTTTTATTTCCTGATCTTGAAATCTGGCGTAATAAGCTTCAATTGAAGCGGTCAAATATTGATTCCCCATCTTTGAATAAACTTTCCGCGCCTTTTCAAGGTATTTGAGATACGTTTTCTCTTCCAGCTTATGTTTTTCTTTCTCCAAAATCTCGATAAACCATTTGGGATCTTTGGCAAGCTTTCTCAGGATCGCATCATGGGCAGAATCCTGAACCTGATGGTTTTCGTATCGCGTAATGGTCGTCCGCCCCCAGTTGAGCAGCTCAGAAAAACCTTTCTGGCTGATACCGTACTGCTTCCTTATACTGATAATCTCGTCCGAAGTCAGAAGACCCACCTTTTTCCGGTAGGCATCCTTCATGGCCAGGTTGTTCGTTCTGATCATCTCTTCTGTCTCGATGAATCCGTCGACATTGGAACAATATTCAAAAACTGAAGGAAAGCTCACCTCTTCCCCCTTGAACCATTCAGATTCTTCCTGCCGTACAATCTTGACATCATGAACCTGCATGCAGTTGTGGCAGAGTTTTTTCTCCGACTTCAAGATTTCCATTCGATTCGCCTGCTTTCACTCCTGTCCACAATTTTACGTCTCACGGGTCGACCAGACAAGGATAATGGTATCAAATGATACCATTATCCTTGTCCATCTGTCGGCGGGCGCTTCCTGTAAGACTGAGTTTTCAGCGGGTGTTTATGAATCAAGCCGTTTTCTTACAAACACCTGTAATCCTCTGCCAAAATGGCATAGTAGCAGGCATCCACGAAGGGACCGTCCGGCTTATAGATGGCTTGGCGGTGGACTCCCTCAAATCTCATGCCGCATTTTTTCATCACATCACCTGAGTGGACGTTGGCCGGCTCATGACAGGATTCAATCCTGTTGGCCCCTGCCTCGTCGAAAAAGAAGCGGATCAGGCGGGCGAGAGCTTCCGAAACATATCCCTGATGCCACCAAGCCTTACCGATGCAATAGCCGATGTGAACCATGCGGATGTTGTCGCGGCCTTCAACCGAGCCGATGCTGCCGATCAGGACCGAACCCTCCTTGAGCTCGATGCCCCAACTGTAGTAGTTTTTAAAATCATAGCTGTTGACCCAGGTCCGGAGAATTTCTGTCGTCTCTCCGACATCACGATGCGGGTGCCAGGACAGGTACCTGGTTACTTCGGGATCGCTGGCCCAGTTGTCATACATGGCCTGGGCGTCATCAACTGTAAAACGGCGAAGAATCAGCCTGTCAGTTTCGAGTCTGACGGTCCCCTTATGTATCATAATCTCTTCTCCTCTCGACGCCTGATATCTCATGTTATCATTGGATGTTAGTGATATCCCGGTGGCTGACGCTTTTCAGTCACCTTTTATAAAAAATAGGAGTAAAAGATGAGTCGTAAGAAAAAGGAAGAAACAGAGCTGGTAAGCAAGAAAAACAAAAACAAGAGCCTTCGCGTCATCCCCCTGGGGGGCATGCGCGAAATCGGCAAGAACATGACCGTTTTCGAATATGGAGATGACATGGTGGTCATCGATTGCGGCATGGCCTTCCCCGACACCCGGATGCCGGGGATTGACATTATCATCCCGGACTTCACCTACCTGCGGGAGAACCGCGACAAGCTGCGTGGCATCATCGTCACCCATGGACATGAAGATCATATCGGGGCGCTGCCCTGGCTCTTAAAGGAATTTGACATCCCCGTCTATGCCTCGCCCATGGCTATGAAGCTGCTTGAGATCAAGCTGAGCAATACCAGACCCAAAATCGTCAGCAAGAAACTGCAGGTCATCCGGGCCGGCGAAACTTTGAACATCGGTGATTTCAGCATCGAATTCGTTCATGTCAACCACTCCATCGCCGACGCGGTCTCAATCGCCCTGACCTGTCCTGTCGGGACCGTCTTTTTCACCGGCGACTTCAAAATTGATTACACCCCCACCACGGTTGATCCCATCGACCTGGGTAAAATCGCTGAGATCGGAAACCGCGGGGTTCTGGCCCTGATTTCCGAGAGCACCAACGCCGAGCGGCCCGGACATTCCCTGTCAGAACGGGAAGTCGGCCGTGCCTTCAAGGAGATCTTCACCGAGACCACCGGCCGCATCATCGTGGCCACCTTCTCCTCCAACGTCTTCCGTTTACAGCAGGTCATCTCGACAGCCGAGAGTTTCAACCGCAAGGTCCTGATCCTGGGCCGCAGCATGCTGAACGTTTTCGAGGCGGCCAAGAGTCTGGGTTATCTGGACGTCAAGCCCTCGACCATCATCGACATTCAGAGCCTGGACAGCTTCCCTCCGGAAGAGGTCGTCATCCTGGCGACAGGCAGTCAGGGCGAACCCATGTCGGCCTTGTCCCGACTGGCCTATTCCGAGCATCGAAGCACCGAGATCATGGAAGGTGACACAGTCATTTTGTCCTCCAGCATGATCCCCGGCAATGAAGAGGCCATCTATCGGTTGATCAACGAGCTCTTTATGAAAGGCGCCCAGGTCATCTATGAGTCACTGTCTGAAGTTCACGCCTCGGGCCATGCCTGCCAGGATGAACTGAAACAAATCCTGACCCTGACCCGGCCCCACTATTTCATCCCCTCTCACGGTGAATTCCGCATGCTCTATCGGCACGCGGAGCTGGCAAGTCAGATGGGCATCCCCAATGAGCGGATCGTCCTGACCAAGAACGGCGATATTCTGGAGTTTGATGAAAAAGGCCGGATGAGCTTTGCCGGCTACACCGAAGGTGCCGGCATCCTGATCGATGGCTCAGGGATGGGCGACGTCGATGAATACGTCCTGAACGACCGCCTCCGCCTGGCTGAGGACGGCGTTGTCTCGGTCGCCATCGTCATCGACGCGCAGGCCAACCGCCTCTATGGGGATCCGGTGGTCCAGGCCAAGGGTTTCATCTATGAAAGTGAAATGAATCATGTGATTGAGCTCTGCCAGGAACGCGTCAAGCAAATCGCGGACGAGCTGTGGGAAAAGAAAAAGCCCTTAAAAACCCAGATGACCTCGGCTGATGTCAGGGATAAGATTCAAAAGACCCTGTTCGAACTCACCCGCAGGCGGCCCGTTGTCATGGTGGCCGTCAAGGCCATCTGACTCAGTTGTGACCCCGGGAGACGCTGACGACGCTGTCGATGGCCTTGATCCGGCCGACCAGCTTGTCGTATTGTTCCTGGTTCTCAATTTCCACCGTCAAAAGAAGGTTGGCGCTGATATCCCGGGCTGACGAAATGCGGGCCGACTGAACAGGGATCTGCTCATCGGCGATGGCCGCGGAGATCTCGGCCAGCAGGTTGGCCCGGTCACGGGCGATCACCCGGATCTCAACCGGATACATGCGGTGAGATTCAGCTGACCCCGTCGTCCATTCAACATCGATCAACCGGGAGGCGCGCTCGGCATCTTCCGGCGAACGGTCAAAAGAATCCAGAATATTGCGGATATTGGGGCAGTCAATCCGGTGAACCGCCACCCCCATGCCCCGGGTGACGTACCCGATGATCTGATCACCCGGTACCGGGTTGCAGCAGCGGGACATTTTGAGCAGAGCATTGTCCAGGCCCCGGACCTTGACAGGAATCTCACTGGGTTTGCGCTGTTTCTTCCTGCTCGGTCTGGGCGCCGTCTGATCCAGAATCAGGGCCTCACTGACCAGCAGGTTGGGCGGGTTATGGATGACCTGGCCTGATTTGGAGACACGGTAGCCCAGCTTGACCCGCTCTTCTTCTGGCAGGGAAAGGACGTAGGCGTCCCGGAGTTTGGGAACCACACGGCCCGCGGGCAGGCCGCCGTAGCCCACGCCGGCCAGCAGATCGTCCAGGGTATGGATGGAATAGCGCCTCAGGATGGGCGTGTAATACTCTTTTTTCAAAAGATCGGATGTATGGAAACCCAGTTTCTGGATTTCCCGGTCCAGCAATTCCCTGCCACGGACAATGTTTTCGTCACGCCGTTCCCTTTTGAACCAGGTGGAGATTTTATTGCGGGCAGTCCCGCTCTTGACGATGTTGAGCCAGTCCCTGGAAGGTCCCCGGACCTTGTCGGAGGTCAGGATCTCGACAATATCCCCGTTTTTGAGTTCGTAGGTCAGCGATACCATACGGCCGTTGACCTTGGCCCCGTACATGGAATTGCCGATATCACTGTGGATATGGTAGGCAAAATCGACCGGCACAGCCCCTGCCGGAAGTGAGATTACCTTGCCCATGGGCGTAAAAACGAAGACCTCGTCGGGAATCAATCCCTCTTTCAGAGCATCCATATAGTCATGCGCGTCGCTCATGTCGCTCTGCCACTCCAGCAGCTGACGGAGCCAGGAGAGCCGGATCTCAAAGATATCCTGCTTCTTTTCAGTGGATCCCTCTTTGTAGCGCCAGTGGGCGGCGATCCCGTACTCAGCCGTCCGGTGCATCTCCTCTGTCCGGATCTGGACTTCGAAGGGAATCCCCCGGTGACCGATCACGGTGGTATGAAGCGACTGGTAGCCGTTGCTTTTCGGCATGGCGATGTAATCACGGAAGCGGCCGGGAATGGGCTTGTAGAGCTCATGGACCAAGCCCAGAACCGCGTAACACTCGCTGACGGTGGGCACAATGATCCGGGTCGCGAAGAGATCGTAGATCTCGTCCAGCTGCTTGACCTGGACTTTCATTTTGCGGTAAATGCTGTAAAAATGCTTGGGCCGGCCTTCGATTTCAGCGGCGATCCCCATGGCGGCGATCTTGATGGTCAGCTCTTCCGTGATCTCCTTGAGATACTCTTCGCGATCTGAGCGGCGCTGGGACAACATACCCACCAGCTCATAATAAGCGTCGGGATCCAGGTAGCGAAGGCTCAGGTCCTCCAACTCCCACTTGATCCGGTGGATCCCCAGCCGGGCGGCCAGGGGCGCGTAGATGTCAAGGGTCTCGCGGGCGGTCGCCACCTGCTTGTCCGGCTCCTTGAACTTCATGGTCCGCATGTTGTGCAAACGGTCGGCCAGCTTGATCAGGACCACGCGGATATCCTTGGCCATGGCCAGAAACATCTTGCGGAAATTCTGGGCCTGCAATTCCTCTTTTGACGAATAGGAGATCCGGGACAGCTTGGTCACCCCGTCCACCAGCTCCGCCACATCACCGCCCAGGGCCTCCTTGACCTGTTCCAGGGTCAAATCGGTATCCTCGACCGTATCGTGAACCAGGGCAGCAGCCAGGGTATGATCGTCCACCAGTCCCAGGTCGAAGAGAATCTTCATGGCGGCGACCGGGTGGATAATGTAGGGCTCACCGGTTGCCCGGAATTGACTTTTGTGGGCATCCTTGGAAAGTTTATAGGCAGTTGCCAGCAGCGAAGCATCGTCGCGATGCGCCGCTTTCTTCCAGGTCCTGACGAAGCCATCCATCTCGGCGTCCGTCCTGGCCATGGTTTCGAGTTGTTCTTCCGTATAAACAACCGGGTCGGTCATCCGACGATTACCCCCAACTCCTTCAGTTCTGTCCACAGGGGAGATTCCGACAAGGCCGGTCGGCTTCCCCCTCGCTCAAGCCTGGAACAGATGAAACTGCCGTCCCCTTCATTCTCCAGCCGGATCAGGCCGGCCTGTTCGAAGATGGCCATGGCCAACAAGAGGCCCAAGGGATCCGTCTTTCCATTATAACGGTGTGACAGGAGCCATGCCAGACGCACAGGGAGAAAAGCCAGGCCGGCGCCACCCGCGTCACAAAGCGACTCCAATAATTGCCAAAGTGATCCAAAAAGGGACTGGGACAGGCGCAGGTCCGATCCGCCTTCCATATCCGAAATAGCCTGGGAAGCCTGCCCGTTCAGCCTGGCGAATCCATCGACGGCCTGCCGGTTGATCTGGTCGTGGCGTCCGGGCCGGATCTCAACCAGCCTCACCTGGACCGTTTCCCGGTCGCGCCAGCGATTCAGTTCAGGGACGCCCAGGATTTCAACGGTGTCACCGATCGCATAGAAATGATCCTCCTGACCTCTGCCAAAAAGGAGGGCCTCGAAAAGCCGCATGGAGGGATCACTGGTTCTCAGGGTGAACTTAAGGTGGCGCCCCTCCCCTACCCGCTGCATCCCTTCAATGGTCAGATCCGACAACCAGACCAGTGGCCGCTCAAATCCACTCCCGGTGGGCTCGAAGATATCAAACCCGCGAACCAGGTCGTTGTCGAGCTCGCTTCCGGTCAGGACGACGTCTGCCTGATACGGTTGGTGCCGGATGTGGCGGGGGATGGCCTCGATGGATCGGGTCATCTGCTGACAGAAGGCCTCCAGATTCCCTGCATGGAGCGTCAGGCCGGCCGCGCCGGCATGGCCTCCGTATTTTTCAAGCAAAGGGGCGGAAGCGCGGATGGCTTTGATTAAATCGATGCTGCCGTAACTGCGGGCCGAGCCCGTCAGCCATCCGTCCTCTTCGTTCAGGGTGATGGCGGGCACGCGCAGTTTTTCGGCCAGACGGGAGCTGACGATCCCCATGACACCCGCGTGCCAGTCTTTACCGACCGCGATGGCGACAGAAACCGGGTCGGTGCCGCACACCGTCAACACCTGGTCGAAGGCCTGGGAAAAGATCTCCTGCTCCACCAGCCGCCGCTCCTGGTTGAGCGCGTCCAGCTTGCGCGCCAACTGGTCGGCTCTCGAAGGGTCATCTTCCAGGAGGAGGTCCAGCGCCAGCCTGACATCTCCCATCCTGCCGGCCGCGTTCAGCCTGGGCGCCAGGGAAAAGGCAATGTCCCGCGCGGTCAGAGCCTGATCGCCGGGGGACAGACGCTTAAGGGCCTTCAGACCTTCAGGCGCGTGGGTTTCAAAAAAGTCAAGTCCATGGCGGACCAGGATCCGGTTGGCCTCGACCAGAGGCATGACATCCGCCACTGTGCCCACTGAGGCCAGTACGAAAAGAGAGGGTCGGTGATCCGGCAGCCTGTCCATCTGGCGGTCCAGCGCCAAGGTCAGCATCAGGGCAACGCCTGCGCCTGACAGATAGGGGAAGGGATAGGCCTCACCTTGCAGTGTGGGGTTGATCAGGGGCGCTTTCGGGCAGTGAAAATCCCCGGTCGCCTGATGGTGATCGGTCACGATCACGTCGATGCCCCGCTCAAGCAGATCTTCCACCAGATCGGGTGAAGAAGTGCCCGTGTCAACCGTAATGACCAGGTCAGGGCGATGAAGCTCAATCTCATCAACCAAAGCCGGCGAAAGACCGTAACCGTCGTCAAATCGGTCAGGGATCAAAACCTGGGGCGGATGCCCCAGGCCGGTAAAATAGCGTGACAGGATGGCGGCGGCCGTCAGGCCGTCCGCGTCGTAGTCCCCGAAGATCAAAAGACGGGGCGCCCCGGCGCGCAAATGATTCTCGATCAGACGGCAAGCCTCTTCCATGTCGCGGAAAAGGAAAGGATCCGGCAGATCATCCAGGGAGGCCTCGAAAAATTGTTTTTGTTTTTGTGGCGTGTCAAAGCCCCTGGCTCTCAGAATCCGGTCCGGCACGGACAGGCCGGCCGGGTCGACAGCAGGGTCTTCAACCAGCTCCCAGGGAACGGGAAGGAGCCAGTTCAACAATTCTTGTCTGGTGATCTCTCGGCGCATGTGAGGATCCCCCATTTCTCCTCCATAGAAAAGAGGCCCGCTGTCAGGTACAACGAACCTCTCTTTTGTCGTCCTTGAAAAATCAGCGCTTGCGCTTTCTGGCGGCTTCTGCTTTTTTCTTCCGTTTTACACTCGGCTTTTCATAGTGTTCGCGTTTACGTACTTCAGCAAGCACGCCGGAACGGGCGCATGAACGCTTGAAACGTCTCAGCGCACTGTCCAGGGATTCATTTTCTTTTACACGAATCTCCGTCAACCTTATCCCTCCCCTCGCAGTGGACTCTGAGTAACCCGACAGGATTCACAGTTCCTGAGTAGTATACAATGAATCTCAGACCGAGGTCAAATAGCAAAAGGTCGCAAGCGCCGTCAGGAGGTAGCCAAGAGCCATGTCGAGCCGGAAGTTCAAAAAAGGGGCGGGGCTGATTCTCCTCGTCTTTTTAATCTCCTTGCTGCTCCCGGGATCCATGGTCCACGCCGCGGAGGGGAATCCCGCAAGTTTCGTTGACAAGGCTGAAGTCGATGTCCGGATTAAAAGTGATGGAACCGTGGACATCCAGGAGACCTTTGCCTTTCATTTCAATCAGAAAAAGACAAACATCCCCTTTGATCTGGCCTTCCCGCTTGAAGGTGAACCGCACCTGCAATCAATTGAATTTGCCAGGGAAGACGAAACCGGTGAGGAAAAGTTCATCCAGATCGCGCCCTACGATAAGCTCCGGCCTCAACCGCTCGCCTACACAACCAAACGCAAGAACGACCGGATCAGGATCGACCTGGTCACCACCGGTCTGCAGGGCAATTACCTGGTACGGATCAGCTACCAGTGGAACCGGGGCGCTGTCCTGAAAGATGGGAGAGCGGTGGTCTTCGGCCCCTTGCTGGCCCTCCACCCCGACACCCTGGTTGAGACCATGAAATGGACCCTGACCTTTCCCGAGGCTGTCCAGCTGGATCAGACCCGGATATCACCCGTTTCCATCCATCCCATGACGACCAACCGTACCTCGGAATCCAGTCTGACCTACGTGGATAACCAAGCCTTTTATAAGGTCGACGGCATCGCCGTGCTCATCAGCATGCCTCCATCCGCTTTCCCCCTCATCCTCGCCGCCTCCGACAGCACGCCCCTGACGGGCCTCTTTGAACAGGCCGAGAGCAAAGCCAGGACCCTGTCGCGCCTAGGCAAAATCAGGCAATCCATCATCCGGATCGTGGTGCCCCTGATCGCCACCGGCTTGCTGATCTACCTGGCACTCTACCTGGTTCAACTGGTAGGGCTTCCCCGGATACGGAAAGATTTCGCCCTCTGGCCGGCGACCGGCTCACCCGCCATCGTCGGCAAGCTGACCCGGATTCTCCCTACCGATTCCCTCCTGCTTCTGGGCACCCTCCTGCGCCTGGTCAACCGCAAGGAGATTATCTGGCGGGATGAGGTCTTTGAGTGGAAAAATCCCGGGCGAAATGATTTCTCGGATTTCGCGCCCTGGGAGATTCTTCTCTTGCAATGGCTGTTTACTGAAGATGAGGCCTACGACCATGTACTGGCCCCCGAACGGCTGCGGACCGCTGCCCGGGATCCCGATTTTCGCAAGCTGGCCCACCGCTTTCAAAAGCAGATTGATGAAGGTTTTCTCCGCAGGGATTTGAACAACGCCAGACTGACCCTGATTTTCAGAGCTGTCTTTATCGCGCTGGCCGCCGCTTTTTTAATCATGACCATCATCCTCTATTGGATCACCCACGCGGCGACCGCCTTCCTGCTCCTCATCCCCGCTGTCTTTTTCACCTTCGGCGGCATCACCTTCCGTTTCCTGACCCGCAAGGGCGTGCGCCGCTATCGTGACAGCCAGCACTTTGCCCGGAGGCTTGCAACCCCGCAGATCATTATCGAGTCCTGCTCAGGCAGGCTCAATGACGCCGAGACCATGATCAGTATCCTACCCGCGGCGTTCACTTTAAAAAGACCCAAAGCCTTCTTCCAGGGCATCCGTTCCCTGCCGCCCCTCCAATTCGCGCGCGCGGCTTACGCCCTGCTCTACGTCTATCGCAGAATCCCCATACCGGAGCGAGAGGCGGATGGGCTTGCTGTGGATGAGGCGGAATTGGAAAGACTGGGTCGGGATCTTGACGAGATGGAGCGGATCTTATCCGCCTGGAAAGAATTCTTTGATTCCTGCTTTATTTAAGCTTCAGGGAAAGACCGGGGCAAGAGAGCCGAGGCGACACAAAGACAAGCAATCCCCTCTCCCCGTCCGAAGGCAGTCAGACCTTCCCCCGTCGTCGCCGTAATGGCGACCCGGGAAAATGGGAGACCCGTCAAGGCGGCAATCTCAGTCCGCATGAGGTCAATCACATCCGCCAGATAGGGCCGCTGAGCCTCAATTGAAAAAGAAAGATGAGTCAGCCGGATATCGCCGAGCAGGGACAAAGCTTCCTTGACATAGAGACGGCTGTCTGTTTGACCCTCGTCGCACATCCGGTCCGCCCGCTCACCCAGCACCCTTTGACCGCAAAGGCCTGAAAGCGCATTGGTGAGCGCGTGTAAGACGACGTCAGCGTCGCTGTTGCCTTCCAGGGGCGGGCAGCCTTCAATCCTGACGCCACCGAGCAGAAGCGGCCTGCCCTCAGACGCCGGATGATCCGGGGATAAAAAGCGATGGCTGTCCTGGCCGATGGCGCTGATCGAGATCAAGAGTCCCTCCCTTCCCGGCCCTGACCGGATCCTGATGCCTTGAGCACATGATAACCCTTGCCCCGGGCGACCGTCAGCACCCGGGCAAAAGAACGCTCAAGCTCCCTCGCGGCTGAGGCCGCCCCCTGCTTGACCCGGATGACAAGCAAGACACAGCCGTCAGGGTTCAGGTTGTCCGCCGCCTGGCGAAAAAGCCGGTAGAGGACATCCTTGCCTGCCCTGATAGGCGGGTTGGTGACAATGCAATCAAAGGGGCCCCGGGGTACCCCGTCCATCTCCACCAGGGTCAGGCGGTGGTCAACCCCGGCGGCCCTGGCATTGACCCTTGTCAGGTCCAAAGCCCGTCTGTTGATGTCGGAAGCTGTCACGTACAGGGAGGGGCGAAGCGAAGCCAGGGCAATAGCCATGACGCCGACTCCCGTGCCCAGATCCAGCAAATGGCCCGGTTGATCCTTCAATTCCTTCAGTGCAGTCTTGACCAGCAAATCCGTGCCGGGATCAAGGCGGCGTCGCGAAAAGACACCGCTGTCACTTTGAAATACGAAGCGCCGGTCCTCCCACTCCACTTCAAAAGAGCCGTAGTCGTGAGGGGCTGCCGGATTCTTGTCGAAGTAATGGGACTGTCCGCCCTTCATAAGTCTCTTCCCTCCCCATCATGGAATTCCGTCAGATAGACGCGCCGTGCCCAGGGTGTCTTCCTGAGCGCTGAAAGGAGAGGAAGACCCAGCCCCAGTACGACCAGTGACTGGGAGACAAAAATGGCGCCCATGGTTCCGAGGATCAGGCCGGGATTGACCTGGCCCGGTCTGATCAGAAAGGGCAGGTAGGTGCCGACCACCAGGGCGTTGAGCAGGACAGGCGGCAGGAGGGGGACAAGCAGACGGCGGGCGCGGTCAAGTCGGCTGACGGACCTGTCCCCTCGCTCTTCCCCAGCCAGTTGCCGCCGCCAGGGGCTTGCCAGCCGCCAGGTCAACCAGGCCGCCACCAGAGTGACGGCGCTGCCGGCCAGGCTGTCGATCAGACCCAGAGAAGCGGGATTCAGGAAATTAGCCAGGAGACAGCCCGCGAACACTCCCATGATGGCCGAAGGGAAAAGCGCGGGCAGGGCGGTCAGCGCCTCTGCCAGGCGAAGCTGAATCAGGGAAAAGCTCATGAAGGAGGTCGCCATGGTCAGGGCCAGGTATAGGGCGGCGACAAGCGCGCCCTGTGTCAGCCGGGTGAGTGCCGCCCCTTGCGGGCGCCTGCCTGCCGGAGGCCGGAGCGCGCCCATGGATCAGTCAGCTCCCGGCCTTGACAACCAGGAGGGCGAACTCCAGGGGGTAACCATTGATGTCCCATTCCTGAGCCTTGACTCCCTCCGGCAATTCCTGGCCCCGGTCAAAGTAGATCAGCTGGTCCGCCAGCACATCCGCCATGACGCTCTCGGCGTGTGCGTCAATGACCGGATCTTTGTCGGATCGCCTGACATAAAGATGAATGCGGTCGGTGACTTCAAAGCCGCTGGATCGCCGCATGGTCTGAATCTTGCTCACAATCTCGCGGATCAGCCCTTCTTCGATCAGGGAGGGCGACAGGGCAGTCGCCAGCGCGACCTTGAGTTCGCCCGCACTCTCAATGGCATAACCCTCCGCGGGGACTTCTTCGATCAGCAGATCGTCAGCTGACAAGTCATAGACGGTTCCATCCAGCTCCAGACTGATCTGTCCCTCTTCCCGCAGGCGGGTCATGGTCTGCCGGCCCGGCAGGGCTTCAATCAACGGGCGGGCTTTGGGAAGATCGCCACCCATCAACCGGCCAAGTGTCCTCAGCTGGGGCTTGAAACGGTAGTCGATCAGGCTTCGGTCATCGTCCTCAAAGCGTAATTCTTTGATATTGAGCTCATCCCGGACCAGTTCCGACAGATCCGCGGATAAAGGCGCCGTACCGACCACCACCATGCTGGCAAGCGGCTGCCTGATCTTCAGCTGCGCGTTATTCCTGGCGGCGCGCCCCAGCGATACAAGCTCGCGAACCCGCTCCATATCCTTTTCCAGCTGCGGATCGATCTTATCGGGATCCGCCTGGGGGAAATCACACATATGGACACTTGCCGGCTTGCCCGGTACGCGGCCCGCGACCAGGTTCCGGTAGACCATCTCCGACATAAAGGGAGTGAAGGGGGCAATCACATGCGCCAGGGTGACCAGAAGATCGTGGAGGACCAGGTAGGCGGTAATCTTGTCCGGATCCATGTCAGGACCCCAATAGCGCTCACGCGACCGGCGGACATACCAGTTGGACAGGTCGTCGACAAAAGCTTCCAGCGCCCGGGCCGCGGTGGTGACATCACAGCTCTCCAGTCTCAGATCCACTTCCCGGATCAGGGAGTGGAGCCGGCTCTCGATCCAGCGGTCAATCACGGTCTTGAATTCATCGACAGGGAAATCTCTGTGATCGGCCGGGTCGAAGCGGTCGATGTTGGCGTAGAGGACAAAGAAGGCATAGGTATTCCAGAAGGTCCCCATGAAGCGCCTTTTGGCCTCATTGACCGAACCCTCCGAGAAACGGGCGGACAACCAGGGCTGGCTGCCTGAATAGAACATCCACCGCATGGCGTCGGCGCCTTCCAGATCCAGGATATGGCCGGGCTCCACCATGTTGCCCAGATGTTTTGACATTTTGACACCGTCTTGATCCAGCACGTGGCCCAGCACCAGACAGGTCTTGTAGGCCTCCCGGTCGAAAAGGGCGGTACTGATGGCGTGCAGGCTGTAGAACCAACCCCGGGTCTGATCAATGGCCTCCGAGATAAAATCGGCCGGCATCCGCTCCAGGGTCAGCTCCTCGTTCTCAAAAGGATAATGGTACTGGGCAAAGGGCATGGCGCCCGAGTCATACCAACCGTCGATGACTTCAGGTACCCGGGTCATCCGGCCCTGGCATTGGGGACAGGTCAGGTGAACCCGGTCAATCATGGGTTTATGAAGTTCGATATCGTCAGGGCAGTCAGGTGACATGGCCTTCATCTCGGCGATGGATCCCACCATATGCAGGCCGTCGCAGGACTCACATTTCCAAACCGGCAGCGGGGTCCCCCAGTAGCGCTCACGCGAAACACACCAGTCGATGACGCTTTCCAGGAAATGGCCGAAGCGGCCGGGGCCGATGTGGCCGGGAATCCAATGAATCTTCCCGTTGTTCTCAAGGAGCTGGTCACGGAGCCGGGTCATTTCAATAAACCAGGCCGTCCTGGCGTAATAGATGAGCGGGGTATCGCAGCGCCAACAGAAGGGATAGGTATGCTCAGTCATGGTTTCGAACAGGAGCAGGTTCCACCGGCGGAGCAGATCAACCAGGCCCTGGTCGGCATCCTTGACGAAAACGCCTGAGAAGTCAGAGACCTCCGGCGTCATGGTGCCGTCTTCCGCCACGAACTGGAGCAGTGGCAGGTTATGGACCCTGCCCAGCCTGGCGTCGTCCTCACCAAAGGCGGGCGCCAGATGGACGATCCCCGTCCCGTCGGTCAGGGTGACATAGGGATCGGCGACGACATAATAGGCGTCCTTGCCTGATTCCTCGACGGTTTCAAGCCCGTAAGGGTAAAGAGGCAAATAATGGCGCCCCACCAGGTCCTTGCCCAGGTATGTCTCCAGCACACGGGCTTCAGGCCCGAAGACCTGTTGATAAAGTTCCTTGGCTACGATGTAACGCGGCTTGCCCGGCGAGCCGTCAGGTTCCCCGTCCACTTCACAAAGCACGTAGGGTTCATCGGCGTTGACACAGAGCGCCACGTTGGAAGGAAGGGTCCAGGGTGTGGTCGTCCAGACAGCAAAATAAGTATCGGGGTCGTCCTTGGAGCGAAACCTGACGTAGATGGATCGTTCCGAGATATCCCGGTAGCCCTGGGCCACTTCATGACTTGAAAGGGAGGTACCGCATCGCGGACAGTAAGGAACCACCTTGTGTCCCTGGTAGATCAGGTCCTTGTCCCAGATCTGCTTCAGGGACCACCAGACCGATTCGATGTAGTCATTTTCGTAAGTGACGTAGGGATTTTCCATGTCGGCCCAGAAACCGATCCGTTCGGACATCTCTTCCCATTCGCTTTTATATTTCCAGACTGATTTTTTGCATTCCTGAATGAAGGCTTCCACACCGAAGGCCTCAATCTGATCCTTACCATCCAGGCCCAGCCGCTTTTCGACCTCAAGCTCGACCGGCAGGCCGTGGGTATCCCAACCGGCCTTACGCGGCACGTAGTAGCCTTTCATGGTCCGGTAGCGCGGAATCAGGTCCTTGATCACCCGGGTCAGTACATGACCGGCATGGGGCATGCCGTTGGCAGTCGGAGGTCCGTCATAAAAAGAGTAAATGGGCGCGCCTTCTCTGTTTTGCATGGACTTGTTGAAGATATCCTCTTCTTTCCAAAAGGTCAGGATTTCTTCTTCGCGTGGCACAAAATTCAGGCCGCTGTCTACTTTTTCGTACATGGATCTTACTCTCCTTGCCGGTCGCCGGGCTACAATGCCGATATCCAAATGATTATAGTGTCAGGCGTCCTCATGTGTCAAACAAAAGAGGGGCCGGACCGCCTGTCATGGGCTGGTGCGAAAAGCATGAACGCCGACCTGATTTCTATGCATTTTGTCGGATCTTTTCACAATTGGTCACTCCCCCGATTTAGGCTTGAGACAAGTTATACCAGAGGGATCAGGCATTTTCACTACAGGCAATTGTGGCGGTGTTAACGGTATGTTCATAAATAAATGCTAGTTTGAAATTGGAGATTTCTCCACAGAGGATTCTTGAGGAGGTATTTATGTTTGAAAAATCGTTTAAGCTCAAAGAACGCGGCGTGACCGTGAAGGGTGAGCTTGCGGCCGGTTTGACCACGTTTATGACGATGGCCTACATCCTGGCTGTTAACCCTGATATTTTGAGTGTGACGGGCATGAATCCGGGCGGCGTTCTGATCGCGACAGCGCTGTCGTCCGCTGTCGCCTGCCTATGCATGGCCTTCATGGCCAACCTGCCCTTCGCCTTGGCACCTGGCATGGGCCTCAACGCCTATTTCGCCTTTACGGTCGTGCTGGGCATGGGCTATTCATGGCAGTTCGCGCTCTTTGCCGTCTTCGTCGAGGGTCTGATCTTCATTGTACTCTCGCTGACCAACGTCCGGGAGGCCATCTTCAATGCCATCCCGCTCTCACTCAAGCACGCTGTCGGCGCCGGCATCGGACTCTTCATCGCCTTCATCGGCCTGCAGAATTCCGGTCTGGTCCAGCCGGGCGCCACACTGGTCGAACTGGTTCCTTTCAAGGACACCATGGGTGGTATCGGGCTTCCGGCTCTTTTGACCCTGGTCGGCGTACTCATCATCGGTGTCCTGGCTTATAAGAAGATCAGGGGCTCTCTCCTGATTGGCATGTTCGCAGTCTGGATCATCGGCATCATCCTGCAGGCGGTTGGGCTCTACGTCCCCAACCCCGAAATCGGACTCTTCTCACTTTATCCCGCCTGGGGACTGCCTGATTTCGCGGGATTCGGCCAGATCGCAGGCCAGGCGTTCAGCTCGACAGCCTTTGCCAATTTCAATGTGGCTGACTTCCTGATCATCATGTTCTCCTTCCTCTTTGTCGATATCTTCGACACCCTGGGCACCCTGATCGGGGTCGCCGACAAGGCAGGTATGCTTGATGAAGACGGAAAGCTGCCCCAGATCAAAGGCGCGCTCATGGCGGACTCGGTCGGCACAGTCGTCGGCGCGGTTGCCGGTACCTCAACGGTCACCACTTATGTAGAAAGCGCCTCAGGTGTCGCCGAAGGCGGACGTACAGGGCTGACAGCCCTGACGACAGGGGTTCTCTTCCTGCTCGCCATCATCCTGTCACCGATCTTTATCTCAATTCCATCCTTCGCGACCTCGGCCGCGTTGATCTACGTCGGCTTCCTCATGCTGTCATCCATCCTCAAGGTGGACTTCAACGACATCTCCGAAGCCCTGCCCGCCTACGTCGCCCTCTTTGCCATGCCTTTCTTCTACAGCATCTCGCACGGCATCATGTTCGGCATCATCTTCTACGTCCTGGTCAACCTGTTCAGCGGCAAGTTCAAAAAGATCAGCCCGCTCATGTACATCCTGGCACTCGCGTTTATCCTGAAATTCGCTTTCTTGGGATAGGACGCCGCACTTAACACATCAACAAATCCTCTGTTTTGAAAAGGGGCCGTCTCCATTGGGATGGCCCCTTTCCTTCTGCCCTCTTCTTGCGGCTGCCGACCCTTTCATGTAGGCTTGTCTCGATGAATCCGCCGCTTCTTATCCTGACCCTTGTCCTGACTCTTGGAGCCGTCTGCCTGCTCTACGGTTTCTTTCTGGAACCCTGCTGGATCAGGGCCAGGAAGTTTCGGATCGCCGGCAAGACTGGGCAGGAGGCGGCAGGCAAGACCTTTCTATTTTTCTCAGATCTTCATACGGGTGCCAGGACCAGCCGTCGCAAACTTGACAGACAGATGCGGGCCATCATGAATATGAAGCCGGATGCCATCTTTTTTGGAGGTGATCTGGTGGAAGAAAGAACCCCCCTCTACCAGCCGGACTTTCGCGCCATGGTGGTCGACGCTCTGTCGTCGCTTGAGGCGCCCCTGGGCAAGTGGGCCATTTACGGCAACCACGATGTCGAGGCACCCCGTTTCCGGCAATGGGTCACCGATGTACTTGAGGAGTCGGGCTTCACCTTGTTGGAAAACCAGGGTGTAGAGCTTGAGGGATTGCCGGTCTGGGGTTTTGCCAACACCCATCACGGATCGCCGGTATTCGAAGCGGATCAGGATGGCAGGTTCACCCTCTTTTTAGTTCATGAATCCGACTGGTTTCCGGAAGCCCTGCCACAAAAGAGCCAGGGACTGGTCTTGACGGGACATTCCCATTATGGCCAGGTCACCTTCTTCGGCCTCCCCCTGATCCGGCCGGCGGGGGCGAAAAAATACTGGCGGGGCCACTACCCCCTGGGAGAAAATCTGTCCATGATTGTCAGCGCGGGATTGGGAACCGTGCATATCCACGCCCGCTTCTTCGCCCGGCCCGACCTCCTCTTTTTACGATTCGGAGAGAAATAGACTTCTTTTCGCGGCGACCTGTCGGTCAACCCGCTCGATGTAGAGGCGCAGATCCTTGGGATTGTGAAGGCGCCTGGCCGTCCGCTCCAGGATCACCTTGGATGTTGACCCGCTGCCCAGGCCGACAACCGGTACCTGATCACTCATCATGGCGACATTGTAGAGGGAGCCCGCCAGTCGGGTGAAGCCTGTATTCTCAAGACCCGACCGGCAATTTTTCTGCTTATAAAGGTAATAGGGCCGGAAACCCGCCTGCCCCAGGAGACGATGCGCTTCCCCGACCGCTTCAATCAGGACCGGGTCAGGCAGGAGTGCCCCATGGTCATCGAAGAGACGATCCAGGTAAGAACCTTTCTTCACAGCCAGGGTGTGGAGGGTGATATGTTCGGGATTAAGTTCAAGCACCCGTTTGACTGAATCAAGCAAATCAGACGTGCTTTCGCCCGGCAGTCCGGCGATCAGGTCCATATTAATATCGGTGAAACCCAAAGACCGGGCCAGCCGGAAGGAGGCGACCGTCTGATCTGTCGTGTGGTGGCGGCCAATCCGGCGCAGAGTTTCATCATGCATGGTTTGAGGATTGATGCAAAGCCTCTGAAAGCCGCAGTCCCGGATGATCTCCAACTTCTCGCGATCCAGTGTGTCCGGACGGCCCGCCTCCATGGTCAGTTCCGCCCCCTGCTTGAGAGGGGCAAGAGCGAGCACCTCCTCCAGGTAGCGGCGAAAAAGTGCAGGAGGCAGACTGGTTGGCGTCCCGCCCCCATAGTAGACAGCTCTGATCTTGCCGGGAAAGCGGCCGGTGAAAATACCCCCGGCTTCCCTGATCACAGCGTCCACGTAGTGGACCAGGCTCCCCTCCTGCCTGCCTGCATCCTGGGTGATGAAGCTGCAGTAGAGGCAGCGGCCGGGGCAAAAAGGAAGCCCCACATAAAGCATGACGTCATCCTCTTCCAGTTGTCGCAAGGTGGCGTCTTCTGCCAGCGCCGTCTTCACGGCCAGGGCCGCCTTTGATCCGGAAAGCCTCCAGTAGTCGGATAAGATGGCCGCCGCCTGGTCCTCGCCTGACTGATTGATCACTTCAAGGGCAATCTGGGTCGGCCTCACGCCGGTCAGACTGCCCCAGGGGAAATCAAGTCCCGTCGCCCGCGACAGGAGCAGGTAAAGCTGCCGCTTCAGTACCCGCCTGAGCAGGTGGAGGGGAATCCGTTCGCTGACCATGTCCGCTTGCTTGCCTTCCAGCCGGCTGGTTACCCGGACCTCCTGATCCGACCGGCCGCTTCTTGAAACAAGGCGCGCCTTTCCGGCGCTGATCGGAGGATCAACAGCTGAAGTAAGAAAAAGATTCAGATCGGATGGCGCTGTGAGCGATGAGTCTCCGATTCTTTCCGCCTGACCGAAAAAAAGCCGGACCAGGTCGGCCAAAGCGGCCATTTCATGGTGTCCCCGGGCTTCAAGCTTGAATGCCACGCTGACTTATCCGAAGATTCCCGTCTTGTTCAAGAGGAAGAGGATGAGAAGAATGATGGGTTGGTGGACCAGATAGACCCAGAGCGAATGACGGCCCAGGAACCGGATGGGCCGGGTCAGCCGGTAGAAACGGCCCTCATGGCGGGTAAAGGCCTGGCCCGTCGCGTAAAGGGTGTGGCCGACCGCTGCCCCGGAAAGGAAAAAGCCCAACCAGGGAAAAAGGGGCATGTGATCCAGCTGGTGAATACCACTGGCAGGCGTTCCCAGGATGATGAGCAGGGGGTTGGACGAATAGGGCGGGAGCACGGGCTGAATCAAGGTCGAGATGAAGATGGAGACCATGCCGATGATGATCAGAAGTCCCGGGAAAAGATGCGGTCTGTAGGAAACTGCCTCCTCATCCTCCCCGCTTGTCTCCACGGAGGGGTCGGGGATCCATTTAAGTCTGACCGCCAAACGTTCGAGCAGGGCGTAGACGACTGTGGAGAGCGCGACCACGTGGATCACATTAAAAAGCAGGAGACCGGTACCGGCGAAGCTGTCGACGAAAATGCTGAGCGCAGTCGCGGCGATGGCCACGATCACCATCCTGAACCCCCGCTTCATGCTGTTGCGTGAGAAGCGTGAGCTGGCGCCGGAAACGGCCAGGAAAACAATCAGGACCAGGGGCCTGCCGACCTGATAAAACCAGTAGGAATGCTGGAAAGCAACAAAATCCTGATGATAGATATCATAAAGATCGCCGATCGTGTGATGAAACATCATCAGGGTCAGGGCGCAGCCTCTTAAAAAGTCAAGTTCAGGAA
>JAAZFK010000005.1 GCA_012511735.1 Clostridiaceae bacterium
AAGCGGGCCAGCTGCAGATCGGCATAGTCGCGGTCGCAGTCGGCTGTCGCCAGGTGTGAATAAACCCCCGTCACCTTGAGCGAGGGCTGGCGGGCGGCAGCCAGCATGACTTCAACGGTCATTTGCCGGTGCCTCTCGTCAGCCATCAGGCCCAGTCTGGTCATGCCGGTATCCAACTTGATATTGACATCCAGCGGTGGACCGCCGGTCTTCTCTGACTGACGGGCAAAGGATTCCACTTCCGCTTCCGTCACCAGGGTCTGCGTCAGCCTGTACCGCTTCAGGTAAGGGATGTGTTCACTTTTGGTGGTGCCGAAGATGAGAATGGAAGACCGCGCCCCCGCCTGACGGAGGAAGATGGCCTCATCGATGGTGGCGACAAGGAGGGCATCGACACCGGCTTCCTCCAGGATGGGGACCACGATTTCGGCGCAGTGTCCGTATGCGTTGGCTTTGACAACCGGCGCGACGCGAACCCGCGGGTCGGGGATGTAGGAGCGGATAATCTCCAGGTTATTAACCAGCGCCTTGCCGGAGATCTCCGCCCAGGTTTTCTTGGTATACCAGGGATCTTTTTCCTGTGAATATCTCATCAGATCAATATCTTGGTGACATAGGGCGATGTCATGGCGCGGAGCAGGGCCGCGTAATCCGGGGCGAATTCGAGCAGGTCCCCTACCTTGAAGTCACGAAGCGCCAGCGAGAGATCAAGGATCATGTGGTCGCTTGAGGCTCCAAGGAAGCGGATATTGGCCTCCTGAGGCGTCAAGGTGTCACACCGCGCATCCTGCTCACCAATAGCCAGGATGGCCCGCCTCAGATTGCCTTCATCCTCGAATACGGGGATTTCATTGAAGGAGTTGGGCCCGATTTTTCCAATGGGTACCGAGGGCTTGCGCCTCAGCTCGACAATTTCAGCCCGAATCCGGAATACGTCTTCAAACATGTCGCCGATGGGTCGCCTGTAAGAGGTCTCGACCCCGGTCAGGTAACCTTCACCGATCCGAAGATGGGTGATGCCCTTGGGCATCCTGCCCTCTTTCAGCAGGTAGAGTGAGCCCGAGTTGCCTCCCGAGACGATGGGAAGGGGGATATCGAAGCGGTCACGGATAGCCTGGGCCATGGATACCAGCTCTTCCAGCTGTTTTTCTTCGGGGATGACACCGCCGTAACAGTTGAAATTGGCCCCGATCCCCGCCAGCCAGACGCCTCTCAGGTTGAGGACGCGTGAGGCCACCTCCAGGATCTCCTCCGGCATGAATCCTTCCCGCAGATCTCCCAGCTCGACCATGAGGATGACGCCATGCTCTGTGTCCAGAGCCAGCGCGGCGTCCGAGAGTGACTCGATTACCCGCAGGTCGGAATTGAGACTCAGGTCGGCATAGCGCACCGTATCCATGGCCTGGGAGATCATGGGGATGCGGACCAGCATCCGTGACAGACCCAGGTCCTGGATGGACGCCAGGTTCTCAATCCGGGAATCAGCGAAATACTCGGCGCCGGCCTCATGCATGGCCTCAACGGCGGGACGCCAGGCGCAGAGACACTTGGTGACAAAATGGAGCTGAATGCCCGACAGGGCCGCCATATTAAGCAATGTAGCCACATTGTGTTTCAACTTAGCCCGATCGATCAATAATTCAGGTAATGCCATCATAACCTCCTGTCATCACTTCGCCAGAGAGTCCAATAAAAGCCGGATGGCAGCTTGGGGATAGCTCCTGGCAATCACCCCGCAAGATGCCATCAAATAATCTTTGTCAATCATAACACGGGCGCCGGGGGGCGGGTAGAGACGATCAGCGGGAGCCTGCCCAAGCAAGCCGGTGATCAACCGGCCCATGCCCGGCAAGCGGGTCAAGGCGCCTCCTGTCGCGATCAAGGTGCCGACAGCAGTCAGGTCCCGGCCCCTGACGACGGTTCGCCTGCCCCGGACAGTGAACTGCTCATAAAGACGTCCCGCGTGCCTGTCCAAAGCTTCCCGGCAACAGGTTCTCACCAGGGGCAGGATCAGCGCCATCTGCTCAGGGCCTTGCGGTATCTCAGCCACCTGGCGAAGAAGATCCCGGTAATCCTTTGGGAGCGCACGGCGTTCGTCCGGCGTCATGGCTTCGATCACCTGATCCCGGTTGACGTAGACACCCAGGTCACCCTCGACGCTTCGCTTGGCCAGGGGTTCCGGGTCAATCCGGAAATCGAGCAACTTTTCACTTCCAGGGGTCACCGAGTGTAGATCCGTTGTGGCGCCTCCGACATCCAGGACAACCAGATCACCCAGCTCGGCGTACATGTGTTCGGTCATGGCCATGACCGCGCCCGGAGTCGGCATGATAGGACCCGTCACCGCCTCATGGATATGAGCCATGCCGGGTGCCTCGACGATGTGTTCTTCGAAGATGGTTTGGATGATCTGGCGGGCCGGTTGAATGTTGAGCGCGTCAAGGGAGGGATACACATTTTCCGTGAGATAGAGCTTGACCTGGCGCGACTTGGCCAGGGATCGGATCTCCTCGTCATTGTCGGTATTGCCCGCATAGAGGAAGGGGGTCCGCGGCAGAGCCCGCGACAGCCGGTCGAAATTGTGAAGGGCTGTCTCCCGTTCGCCTCCGTCTGTACCTCCCGCAATCATGATAATCCGGGGTTGGGCAGCGCGGACGCGGCCGATATCGTGATCGCGCAGTTTGCCTGAAGTTACCAGACGAAGAACGGCACCTGAACCCAGCGCAGCTTCCCGCGCAGCCCTGACCGTCATGTCGGGGACCAGGCCGTGCACCGTCATGGACAGGCCACCGGCGGCTGAACTGGTGGCGAAAACCTCTTCCGCCTCCATCCTTTCCACACCCAGGGATTGAGCCAGCCTCCGCCTGGCTTGCTCCAGACCCAGCGTCACATCACCTTCAAGAACAGAAGTCGCCGCCGTTGCCTGTCCCAGAAAACGGGGGCGACTTGCTTTGATTCCTGAAAAAGCATTGACGATTGTTGTTGTACTGCCGATCTCAGCGACGAGCAGATCAACTTTCATCGGTCATGATTCCTCCCGTTCACGTCGTTTCTTGACCAGGAAACTGGCCACGTCGATGCCGTGACTTCCCCGGCCGAAGCCGGCATCCATGCCCGCCTCAACAGCCGCTTCGTTGACCACCTGGGTGCCGCCGGCCACCAGGATCAAGCGGTCACGCACGCCCTTCTCAAGGCAGGTATCGGCCAACTTCCTCATGTTCTCGTAGTGAACATTATTGTGGGAAATAATGGTGGAGATCAGGATGGCGTCCGCCCTGGTCTCAATGGCGGCATCGACCAGCTTGTCAACGGGGCAGGAAGTGCCCAGATAATGATACTTGATCCCGAATCCCTCAATTCCCCCGTGTTTGATGTCCAGAATTTCCTTCATGCCGACTGAATGCTCATCTTCGCCGACGGTCGCGGCTACCACGGTCATGGGTTGATCGCGCACGGCCTCCCTGATCTCAGCTTCGGACAATGTCTCCACTTCCTCGGGCAGTTCCAGCTCGGTCAGATCGATGTCAAATCCGATCTTCCCCTTCATCTCTATGTAGGTACCTTCCGCGGGATGCATAACCTGACTGTGGATGACCTCACATTCCGTCAGCGACATCCGCTCACCGATGGCCACTGCCGCCGCCTCCGCGTGTCGTTTGTCGCAGGGCAGGAGCATGGTCAGCACCAGGGTGCCGTCTGCCAGGAA
>JAAZFK010000257.1 GCA_012511735.1 Clostridiaceae bacterium
ACCCGGGTCAAGGCCTGACCGGGTTCCGAGCGCACCAAGAGACGGGCGGCCTCTGACCAGACCCTGGCGTCACTTCCTTGTTGATTGGCGAAACGGGCCGTCATGATCCCCTTTTGTTAAATTGCTCCTGGGCTTTTTGTTGTTGGCCGCTGACAATCAATTCGACGGCGTCACAGGCGTCACGAAGGGACGCCTCCAGCAGATCCCTTGCGGACGCTGGGATTTTCGATAAAACAAAGGTCACGATGTCGTCTCCGGGAACGGGGCCGATTCCGATCCGGATTCGGACAAACTGCCCCTGTTTCAGGTAGGAAAGAATCGATTTCATCCCCTTGTGGCTGCCGCCGCTCCCTTGGTCCCGGATCCGGATCCTGCCCAGCGGCAGATCGAAATCATCGTAGAGAACGATGATTCTGTCAAGCGGTATCCGCTCATAGGCCATGGCGCGAATCAGGCTGTCTCCGGACAGGTTCATATAGGTATTGGGCAGGAGGAAGCGGACGCCCCTCCCCTCAATCCGGCCCTCTGCGGTCAGGCCGCGGAAACGGCGCTTCCTTACCTTGATCCCGTACCGGTCGGCCAGCAATTCAACAGCCATGCGGCCGGCATTGTGCCAGGTCGATTCGTAGCGTTTACCCGGGTTGCCGAGGCCGACTACCAACCAGCGATCTCTGGCCATCAGACTGTCTCCCTGCGATCTTCGTCCTGATCGGGCTCCAGCCAGCTCAACTGGTCTCCCGGCAGGTTGGTACCGTTTGGTGCAATCTGTCCGACCAGATGATCCTTGCAGGAGAAGAGACCTGAACACACATGTCTTGGCGACACATGGATCTGAAAATCAACCCCTGTCCCCGCGCCGGCTTCCGGCAGGTAGCTTCTGACCACTTCCAGTGCCCGGCGGGGATGGTTGTTCTCTTCGGACAGGTGGGACAGGACGACCAGCCGGGTGCCGTGCCGGATCAGCCAGGAGGCGGCAAGCCCCGCTTCCTGATTGGACAGGTGTCCTCGGCTACCCGCGATTCTCCTTTTGAGGAAAGCAGGATAAGGACCTGTTTCCAGCATGTCCGGTTCATAATTGGACTCAAGATGGACAATTTTGCAACCGGCAAGGCCCTGACGGACTGTCTCGGAAAAATGTCCCAGATCCGTCGCGACACCGATGTCGCCGTCCGCTGTTTCAAGTCTGAAACCAACCGAATCGACTGCGTCATGCGGAGTGGAAAAAGGGAGCACCCGGACGTCCCTGATCATGAACGCGCGGCCGGGTTCAATCAGGTGGATCAGGGATTCCTTAACCTTCCCCAGGTCATCTTTGACCGCCTGATATGTTTTTTCCGTCAGATAAAGAGGAATATGGTGACGCCGCATCACCACCCCAAGGCCTGAACAATGGTCGGTGTGCTCGTGCGTCAACAAGAGCGCGTCAACCGCGCGCGGTGACTGACCGATGGATTGGAGCGCCAGGGCGAACTGCCGTCCGTTTAATCCGCAATCGATGGCGATGCCTGCGGATTCCGTCCGGATAAAAGTCGAGTTGCCGCTCGACCCCGACCGCAGTGATACAGAAAAAGGGTACATGCCTTCAGGTTTCGTGGCGGTCAATCCGGGCGCCGAGAGCCGTCAGTTTTTCAACAAAAAACTCATAGCCGCGTTCAATCCGGTCGATATCCAGGACTTCCGTCTCTCCCTGCGCCGCAAGTCCGGCCAAAACCAGCGCAGCGCCGGCTCTCAGATCGCGCGCTTCGACCTGGGCTCCCGTCAAGGCGGAGTTGCCCTGAATGACGGCCAACCTGCCCGAGGTAATAATGTTGGCCCCCATCATACGGAGCGCGTCCACATATTGAAAACGATTTTCCCAGACGTTTTCGATCATCCGTCCGGTTCCCTCCGCGACACAGAGAAGGACAGTTGCCTGCGGCTGCAAGTCGGTGGGAAAGCCGGGGTAGGGCATGGTCTTGAAGCTGGCCGCCTGGAGGGTTTTCCCCTCCTCCATGTAGGTGCGGATGGAGTCCTCACCTTCATCGATGCTGACTCCCATCTCAGCCAACTTGGCTGTGAGCGGCTCCATGTGCTTGGGGATCACTCCTTCGACTGTGATATCACCGCCGGTGAGCGCCGCCAGAATCATATAGGTCCCGGCCTCGATCTGATCCGGGATCACAGTGTACTCCTGGTTGGCGGGCAGCGTCGGCCTCCCGTTGATCCGGATGACGTCGGTACCGGCGCCCCGGATGTCCGCGCCCATGGCATTGAGGAAGTTGGCGACATCAACGATATGGGGTTCACGCGCGGCATTGTCGATGACCGTCTTTCCCTTGGCTTTGACCGCCGCCAGCATGATATTCACGGTTGCCCCCACACTCACGGTATCAAGGAAGATGCCCCCGCCTGTCAGCTCTTCGGCTTCACAGGATACGATGCCGTGGGCAACGTCCGTTTTTGCTCCCAGGGCCTGAAAGCCTTTCAAGTGCAAGTCAATCGGACGGGCACCGAAATCACAGCCGCCCGGCATGCGAAGTGCCACCTTGCCGAACCGGCCCAGGAGCGCGCCGAGCAGGTAATAGGATCCTCTCAACTTGTTGG
>JAAZFK010000258.1 GCA_012511735.1 Clostridiaceae bacterium
GAGTGGAACCTTAGCCTCGGTATGACCGATTACAGCGTCCTGAAGAATTCAATTAGAATACCAGGGAACAAGGAAGAAGAGCATGAAGCATAGGATTGGATTTAACGCATTGAGCCGCAAGTCGGCTGAGCGTAAAGCTCTCAAGCGAAACATGGTGACTTCACTGTTTAGATATGAACGGATCGAGACCACCAAGGCGAAAGCGCTTGAAGTACGTCGCATGGCTGAAAAAATGATCACCCGTGCAAAAACCGACTCGGTCCATGCCCGTCGGATGGTCGGCCGCGATATCAAAGATGAAGCGGTATTGGCCAAGTTGTTCACTCAAATCGCCCCGTTGTTTACCGATCGTAACGGTGGTTACACCCGTATTCTCAAAACCGGGAACCGGATGGGCGATGCAGCTGAAATGGTAATTCTGGAATTGGTTGCCAAGACAGAAAAACCCAAGAAGAAGAGTGCCGAGAAAAGCAAGAAAGAGGCGAAAAAGGAATCTTCTGCGAAGGATCAGAAGCAGAAGGAAGAAAAGTCCGAGTCAGCCGAGGCCTAACCGATTCAACAATCGGAGCCAAAAAGGACCTTACGGTAACAACCGTTATGGACCGCTAACCGCCATCAAACGATGGCGGCTTTTTTGGCCAAATATAATATATCATAACGAAATCAACCAGTTTTCTGACTCAGCTTGACAAGTACAGACCTGACCAATATTATAGTAACATTACAATAGGGGGAATCCTGACTTTCGGACTTGGTGAAAGAAAAATCAGCCCAAAAGGCTGAATGGCGTCAGTGGATGTGGTTTTCAAGGGAAAATCAAGAAAATTTATTCTCCTACTAAATCCGGCCCAGGTTCTTGTTCAGATCAAGCTTCGTGGCTGAGCGGAACTGTGTAAGCGTCATGTTTTGGCGGAGCTCTTTCATCTTCAGGAGCCTCGCCATGTCCAGGTACTCCTGGCTGACATTGATCGGGGTAGCTATGACATCGGGATAGGATCCCTGCACGACCACTTGTGGCTTCCTCAATGCAGCCATGATCTCCTCGGCGGAAAGGACTTCCTTCCAGCCTTCCTCCCCCATCAGGTATTGGAGGTAGCGGATCATGGACAAGGCAAGGTAGCACATGACAAAGTGGCCCTTGACGTGCTCATCCGTCCACACGAACACCGGCCGGGCCCTGAGGTCGGTCTTCAGCACCCTGAAGCTTTCCTCTATCTTCCATTGGCCCCGGTAGATCGCCATCACCTCCTCGGTGCCCAGGTCCAGGCGGTCGGTAACCACCGCATAATAGCCGTCGTAGCGTGCCGCCTCGGTCACCCGCCCCTCGTCTATGGAGAACTCCTGCCCGTCCAGATCGATCTGCAGGTATTGGTTCCCCCCCTTGCGGATCGCGGCACGGATGGAGGAGGGATTGTCCAGTTTCTTCGCAAGGCGCTCAAGGATCCTCATCCGGTTGGAGAAGTCGTTCCTTGCACGCTTGGCCGAGTAGGTGACGTGGATGCAGGCATCCACCTCGGCCGTCCTGTACTTGGGCGCGCGCCCGCGCATCCTCTTTTGCTTGCGCTCTTGGAGGATCGGCCTGAGCTCCTCTTCGGTCAGCTCGATCTTTGCCGCCACCTTCTGGTGCAGCACCTTGGAGGCATACTCCAATTCCCCGGTCTGTGGGTCGTACCGCTCGACCTCCCAGGGGACCTCGCTGCCCAGGACCGCTTGCCTGAACTCAGCGCTGCTGCGCTTGAGCGTATAGCTGATGACGAAGTGGTACCCGTTGCCCGTCAGGAACAGCAGGTTGTCGCTGCTGTTCATCCCCCGGTCCGCAACCACGGTGATCTCCCCCAGACCGTACAGGGCACGCAGCCTCCCCACCGATTCGCGCAGGGTGTTCTGGTCCATCGTGTTGCCGGGGAACAATTCATAGTCTATGGGTATGCCGTTGTTGTCTATCAGCAAACCCATTACCACCTGCACCTCGTTGTTCTTGTGGTCCTTGGAGAAGCCGAAGAGCCTCAGCTCCCCCCACTTGGTGCTCTCGAAGCTGTAGGTGGTCACATCGTAGCAGGCAACGTCGTCCTTCCTGGTCGTCCGCTTCCGGAAGAACCGCCCCAGATGCTCGACCAGCTCGTCCTTGTATTCGCAAAGCACGTCCAGCACGGCATACAGGACATCCAGCGACAGCGGCGTCGAGCCGGCATGGCTGTCCCTGCTCACGGCGCAGGCGCGCACACTGTCGGGGTTGATGCACCTGCGGGTCACCAGGTATTGGACCGCCAGGCACAGCTCCTGGGCATTCCTGCGGGTGCAGTGCTTCTCCAGGAATGCATCAAGGCCGAGGATCTGCCACAGCCTGTCGACCACTGCATGGCCGAACAGGAACGTGGGGGTGGCATCCGAGGGCTTCTCTATCGGCTCGACTCCCAGCGGCAGGAGGATCGGCTTCCTTGCCTCCTTGAGCGCGAGGGTCTCCAGGCGGACTTCCTCCCTGAGCTTGGAAAGGAACTCGGGGTCCTCCGCCAGCAGATCGGAGAGCCTGCCGACCTTCCTGACAATCTTGGTCTTCTTGCCGCCGGTCGCGGGATTGTAGACATCCTCACGGATGGTGACCTGCTCATAGCCCTTCGGTCCGCCTAGTGCAACATACATCGCCTGATCTCCACTTGGGTGAAGTGTAGCACGGAAATGAGGAACTGTAAAGATGTTTAGTAGGAGTTGGTAGGATAAAATGTACAAAGAAAATCTCCCAAATACCTGCATCTCAGGCTCTGGGAGAAAGGTTTCGACGAATTTTTTGCTTATTAAGTCAGAAAGTCAGGTCATACCCTCTACGGTTTCCCCATGAACACTATAGAAAGAGATTTGCTTCATCGGATCATCACTGACCGGCCATTTGCCGAGTACATCACCCAGCGGATCGATATCGGAGATTTCGACGATGAGGTGACGAACAGGATCTACGACGGAATCGTAGATTTGCTTTACCAGGGGAGGCAGGTATCTTTTAAGGTACTGTTGGAATACTTTGGAAACGAGAATTTCATCAACAGCAGATCAGGGATTCTTGGCCTGGAAGGTCTTATCAGAAGTCACAAATTATCTGAATGAATAC
>JAAZFK010000259.1 GCA_012511735.1 Clostridiaceae bacterium
AGCGCCTGGGCAAACCGGCCGGTTCCCACCCCCACCTCCAGACCGCGTCGGAAGGGGGGTGTAACCTGTCGGACCGCTTCAATTTCAGCGGCCAGGATCAGCGGATTTTCTTCGAACCAGGCGTCGTATTCAGCCGCCCTTTGATCGAATAATGCTGTGCTGTCCATCCCTCATGCCTTTTCGCTTCAGCTCTTCAGAAGACCCGGATACTGTGCCATCAAGCGGTGCAAGGTGGCCAGGGCTTCCAGGATCTGCTCCTCGGTGTGTTCACTGGTGACACAGAAGCGGAGCCGTGCTTGCCCTCTTGCCACCGCGGGGAAGACGGCGGGCGGCACAATGATGCCTTCGTCCTCCAGCTGCTTGGACAGCATGAAGGCGATTTCATCCGGACCGATCATGATGGGCGTAACCGCCGTTTCGGCCGCCAGGCAGGTATCCAGCCCGTAACGGCGCGCCTCATCCAGGAAAATCTTGATGTTGCGGCGCAAACGCTCGATCCGGCTGTTGTCACGATCCATGATCTCAATTCCCTTGAGCACAGCCGCCGCCAGGGGCGGGCTGATGCCGACCGAGAAGACAAAGCCTGGAAGATTGTAGCGCAGATACTCAATCAGGTTATGACTGCCCGCCAGGTAGCCGCCACAAGTCCCGAAACCCTTTGACAGGGTCCCCATGTGGATGTCGATCTCTTTGGGATCGATTCCGAAATGTTCGTCGACCCCCCGCCCTGTTTCCCCCAGAACCAGCATGGAATGAGCTTCGTCAACCATGAGGAAACAGTCATAGGCTTTTTTGATCCTGACGAATTCGGGCACAGGCGCGACGTCGCCGTCCATGCTGTAAGCGCCCTCGACGATGATCAGAACCTTCTCATAACGGTCTCTTCTGTTTTTCAGAAGTTGTTCCAGAGCCTCGTAATCGTTGTGCGGGAAGGGTCTGGCATCGGCCTGAGCCATCCGGATGCCTTCTGTAATCGAGTTGTGGCTCAGAATATCGTAAAGAATCAGGTCGCGTTCCCCGCAGAAATTACCGACGAAAGTGACGTTGGTTGAGTGGCCTCCCACCAGGACCAGCGCGTCTTCGGTACCCTTCCAGCGAGCCAGCGCTTTTTCCAGATCCTGATGAACCGTTTTCTCGCCCGCGATCAAGCGGCTGCCGCTGGCGGAGGTTCCGTACTGCTGAACGGCGTCGATGGCGGCCTGGTTGACCTCGGGATCACCCGAAAGGCCGACGTAATTGTAAGAGGCAAAGTTGAGCATTTTCCGGTCGCCGATATAGGACACATCCCGCAGGGAAGAATCCTGGGCGATGAAATAGGGATTGCCAAACAGGTCGAGTGCCGCGGTCAGCGATTCACGCCGCTCGGCGAAGGCCTTGTACTCAGGTGTTTCCTCAAAGGTCCGGATGCGAAGCAGATCCGCTGGCGGGTCGGCATCCGCCCCGCGGTCTCCATCAGCGAATTCACCGCGGATTCTCCGGAACACCAGGGCCGCAATATCGTTGACGGTCAGGTCGCGATCGAAGAGCCGTTCATCGATGGCCAGCCCGAACTTCACTTCCGCGTGCGTCAGCAGGGAGATACTTTGCAAACTGTCCCCGCCCAGATCCTGGGAGAAATAAGAGGAAGGTTGTACTTGCTCCAATGGCGCATTTAAGAGCTCCGCGATCAGTTCCTGGACTGTCTTCCTCACTTCAAAAAAGGCGGGGTCCGCGGCAATCTCCGGTGTGCAATAGGAGGAGGCCCGGATTTCTGCTTCGGTCGGCTGCTGGACCGCCGCTTCAGGTTTTCGGGCGGTCAGCGGGTACTCGGTCAGGGGCCATTCTCCTGCGGCGACCGCTTCAGCGACCGGTCCGCGCCTGACCTTGGCAGAGGCGGACAGATCCAGAGGCTTGTCGGAGACGAAGAATTTTTCAATACGCTGATCCAGCGACATGGTCAGATTGATCTCGGCCACGGCCTCGGCCAGGACCAGCGGATCGGCTCCCTCGACCGGCTCAACCAGCATGGCGATCCGGTCATAGAAACCGTCGGACAGACCGAAGATTACATAGCGCTGCAAGCCGGGCACGGTCGCGAACGCTCCTTCCAGCTCATCCGGATAGAGGTTCTCACCGTTGGCTTTGAGAATAATGTCTTTAACACGCCCGTCCAGGAAGATCCGGTCATCGCAAAAGCGCCCGATATCGCCTGTATGGAACCATTCTTCGCGGTCCCGGGCATGGAAGATACCCTTGCGCAGCGTCCCGCAATAAACCACATCTGAGCGGACCGCCAGCTCGCCTCGCTCACAGCCATCATCCTCCTGGTCCTGCTCATTGCCCATAGGGACCATCTTCAGGGAATCATCGAAGAGGGGCGCCCCAACATTGCCGTCCAGCCGGTCTGCCAACACTTCGTTGTTGACCACGGAATAGATGCCGATCTCGGTCATGCCGTAGCCGTTGACCAGGTAGTAACCCAATCCGTTCAGGACACGCAGGGTTTCAGGCAGGATATAGCCGCCTCCGGAAACCGCGATGTAAAGGTCGTTGCCTACCAGTTGCTCGCGGATCATCTGCAGCATACCGGCGACCGGCATGGGCAGTTCCACGCCCGCCTCTTGATAGGACAAGGACAGTTCGATCATCTTGTCGAAGTCTTCCTCAGAGGTCGAGGTCATCTCAACGAAACGTTTTTTGACCAGTTGAGCCACTCCGTTCCAAACAGCGGGAATGGCGACAAACTGGGTGACGCCGCTCTCTTTACAGGCCTGAACAATGGATTCGGGTGACGGTTTGGCGGGGATCACCATGGTGTTGCCAAAAACCTGGGGAAAGAGGAAACAAACGACAAATCCGAAGACGTGATGCCAGGGAATGAAAGCCACAGCCTTTTCCTTGACCCCGTCTCTTGCGAAGCGATCGGTGGAAGCCAGCAATTTGCGCAAAATACCGTATTGTTTGGTGATGCCCAGATCGTCATGGACATAGCAGCGCGACAGGCCGGTTGTGCCACTGGTGCACAGGCAGATATGGCCTCCCCAGCCGGGGAGTTGCGAAGCGGGCGTGGCTCGGTCGGGGCCATTTTGGCGGTCATAGCGTTCACGGGTCGCGGCATCCCGCCAATCAGGCATCAAGCTGGAGGCTGACGTAACTGGATAGGGTGTGGCGCGTTCAGGCTCTTCGTCGGTGATCAGCACGACAACCCCTGTTTCCTGAACCAGGGTATCCGTCAGTTGATCACTGGCTCTGGCGTCAATCAGAACCGTGGGGTGGCCGGCAGCCATGGCCGCCCAAAAGCAGATGCCAAAGGCGGGACCGTTCTGCAATTGAATACCGACCCAGCCCCTGCGGCCGGGGTCATCCTCGGCCAGTTGCTGTTCTTTGCCGGCCAGAGCCTTTTGCATTTCCGCTGAACGGAAATAATCCGTCATCCGCCGGGCGGTCTCATCGATTAGGCCCAGGTATTGACTGTAGGGGATCTTGACCAAGCCGTCCGACGTATGGATCTCAAAAGCGGTCCCATCGCCCAGTTGCTCCATTAAACGGAACATGCCTTCATAACCTGGAACCTGGTCCAGTTGGTCCAAATATTCTAAAATCTTCATGTATTCCTCCCTGGAAGGGATTTTGGGGAAAACGGTACCACAAAGCCGGGGACCGTCTCCTCCTCAACCCCGTCAAAGTAAAGAATAGTATGTCACTTAAATATGAGCAAGTTATAAATAAAGAAGAGGCGGATTCCCGTCATTATCCCGAATTAAATCCACCCGGGAAGATCATTATCCCGCTATTACACCAAGCGGGTATCCGGGGCAGTGTTAGACTGTTGAATATATATTTGCGCAAGAAAGGCAGGTTGGATCTACCGAACGCTTATGACGACTTCACATCATTCGATTGAGACTTATCAGGTGACCTTCCAGGATGTTGATCCTTCGGGGCGGATCCATCTGCACCGCCTGATGGATTACGCCCAGGACTGCGACGACCGAAACTGTAAACTCATGGGGATTGACAGCCAGACCCTGCTCGCCAGGGAAGCGTGCTGGCTCCTGATCGGCAATTCGCTACGCTTTAACGGTCAGTTGCCGATGGCCGGCGAGCAATTGATTGTCGATTCCTGGTCCATCAGGCTCGACGGCATTCGTTTCTACAGAGGCAACCGCTACTACCGCAATCAACGGTCGGAAGATTCGCTTTTCGGGACTGGCGTATCGGAGTGGATCCTGGCCGACGTCCACCAACACCGGCCGCTGAGACCGCCAAAGGTTCTCGACATTGAGTCATTCATTGCCATGAGCGATCCCTCGGCTGACGACAGCAAGGAGCTGACCAGGCTCAAGCCGGTCTTGAATCCTCAACTGGCGCCCGTCCGCTTCGAGTATTTAGTCGGTTTAGGCGATATTGATATGAACACACACCTGCACAATACCCACTACATCCGGCTCGCCCTCGACGCGGCCGCGCGGCTGCTAGATCTGGATCCGCGCCGGCAGGATTTTTCTTTACAGGCTTTCCAAATTCATTACAAAGCCGAGATTGATTACGGGGATACCCTGGAGATTATGGCGGATCTCGATTTTGACGATCCTGCCTGGGTTAATATTGAAGGCCGGTTCGGATCAGGAGCAACCACTTCTTTTCTGGCCCGGCTGCGCGGCAGTCTGATCGACCGCCCCCGACGAGGCTTAGTTTGATATGAGAGTCCTGATCATCGAGACCGTTATTGACCTGCCCTGGAGCCAGTCATTGAAGGAGAAGCGCCGAGTCCGCCAAGGCCTGATCGATCGCCTGGAAAGGCGGCACCGCCTGTCGGTGAAGGAGATCGATTGCCAGGATGTCTGGAAGACACTCTGCCTCGGCATGGCCGCTGTTGTCCTGACTGAGACCGGCGGCCGTGAGCTTGAAGCCTCCATCCGTACCACGCTGGAGGAGCACAGCAACGGTGAGATCCGTCAATGGGACGCTGAACTGATCTGACCCTCTCTGTTCTTTGTTACAATAGGGGCATATTCCTGAGAACTTCCGTCTTTTGACGTATGAGGCGGATGATCCCGGATCCATGAAACGGCGTAAAGTCGGAGGTGTTTATGTCCCAATCAACTGGCAAATTGGATTATAAGAAGACCGCCTGGCTCGGCTTCGGATTCCTGGCAAGTTCACTGGCCTGGAGTATTTACAACAGTCTTGTTCCCGTACTGCTTGAAAGACAATTCCTGCTTTCAACGACAGTCATCGGGACCATCATGACCATCGATAATATCTTTGGCATCATCTTCCAGCCCCTGGTCGGCGCCTACAGTGACCGCACCTTTACCCGGTTCGGGCGCCGGATGCCCTGGATCATGGTAGGGATTCCGCTTTCGGCGATCTTCTTTGCCCTGGTCCCCTGGTCCACCTCACTTGGCATGTTCATGGGCTTTCTCATCTGCTTCAACCTGATTATGTCCCTGTGGCGGTCACCTGTCATTGCCCTGATGCCTGACCTGACACCCAGGCCCCTGAGAAGCAAGGCCAATGGAATCATCAACTTGATGGGAGGGATCGGGAGCATCATTGCTTTCCTGGTGGGCGGTATTCTGGCCAAGATCGATGACAGCGGCCGCCTCTCCTTTGGAATGGGCTCCGTAGTCATGGTGCTGGCTTTGGTCTTCCTCTTGCTCTTCATCCGCGAACCCATCGGTGAAGCCTGGATGCGGGCTCAACGTGACGCGGTCGGCCGCCGTTTGACGGCCAAGGAGTTCGCCAAATCGCTCGAGGAAAAAAACTCGGATGAAGGCGAGGGCAAAGGTGCCGGCCACACCCTGACGGCCGGCGAAAAACGGAGCCTGATCCTGATTCTTGCCGCCATCTTCTTCTGGTTCTGTGCCTACAACGCCATCGAGACCTTCTTCACCCTTTACGCGGTCAATGTGCTTCAGGTTGGCGCGGGGACAGCCACCACCATGCTGACCTCCTTCTCACTGACCTTCGTCGCCTTTGCCCTGCCGGCCGGCCTGATCGCCGGCAAACGGGGACGCAAGAAGACCATTGTAATCGGCCTGATTCTCCTGATTGCCTTCATGTTGCCAATGATCTTCATCAACCCCATCCTGTCGGCTTTCGGGGTTGACATCGCCAAGGCTTCGACCCTGATGGTCAAGCAGATTGTGGTCATCGCGCTCCTGGCGTCGGCCGGGTTCGGCTGGGCCTGCGTCAACATCAACTCCCTGCCCATGGTGGTTGAGCTGGCCTCCGTGGATAAGATCGGCC
>JAAZFK010000260.1 GCA_012511735.1 Clostridiaceae bacterium
CCAACGCCTCCGCCGCATCGCCCAAAAGCAGGGCGGTCAACCCGTCATCTTCTCTGTCCGGCAGAAGGGTGTAGCCTTCCTGGAGGACATACTTTAAAAGAGAGCCGAAACAGGCTGCTGTCCGTTCAATTGAATCGCCCTGCTCTGCTTGATTCAAACGCTCCAGTTCCAACCGGATACGCTCATTCAGCGCAGACCTGCGACGAATGACTTTGCGGGCAGACCGGGAAAAAAGTAAGGTCATCACCCTGCCACGGATGGGCCGGTCGTCCGCCGCGTCGTCCCTGGCTGAATACCAGGCCAGAAGGCAGGACAAGTCAGCGGCGTATTCAAGGATGGGATTGGAGACCATGACCGGCTTCTTTTTCACCGGATTCAGCACACAGCCCTCCTCGCCGATCGCCAGTGCCTCCGGCGAGAGCGCCAGGAGCAGCAGTGAAAAAAAGGTCATGTCATAAGTGACCGCGGCGCGGGGGATCTGACCACACCGCCTGCCGATGGCCTTGCAAAGTCCACAGTAGATGGATTTATAGACCGCGAAGTCCCGCATCAGGAGATCTGGCTTTTCCGGTCTGACATATCCGAACATGATTGGGCGCTCCTTGGCTCTTGGGCAGTGCCCCGGTCGTTTTCAGCTCTCTCTATGTTATCATCAGGTTTGATTCGCGAAGAATCAATTTCTTATCCAGGATTCAATATCAATGACAACAACAATGGTAAAAACCAGATTTGCGCCAAGCCCGACAGGCATCATGCATATCGGCAATCTCCGTTCGGCGCTTTACGAGTACCTGATCGCCAAATCAAAAGGCGGCCGCTTCATTCTTCGTATCGAAGACACTGACCGCGAGCGTTATGTGGAAGGCGCCATCGAGGTGATTTACAAAACCTTGAAGCAATGTGGGCTTGACCACGACGAGGGACCTGACCTGGGAGGACCCAACGGTCCTTACACACAGAGTCAACGTCTGCCCCTCTACAAGAAGTACGCGCTGCAACTGGTCGAGAAGGGAACTGCCTATCCTTGCTTTTGTCCTGCGGGAAAAATCGAACCAGATGATGGTGAAGAACCGACAGGAGCTTACGGTTACGACAGGCGTTGTCGGGGAATCGATCCCGAAACCGCCCGTCAGCGCATGGCTTCGGGTGAAGCTTTCGCCATCCGTCAAAAGATGCCCCTGGAGGGAGAGACTTCCTTCACCGACCAGGTTTATGGAACCATCACGGTGATGAACAAGGAACTGGAGGACCAGATCCTGCTCAAATCCGATGGTTACCCCACTTATAACTTCGCCAATGTGGTCGACGACCATTTGATGGAGATCACGCATGTCGTCCGGGGATCCGAATACCTTTCCTCCACGCCAAAATACTGCCGGCTCTATCAGGCTTTCGGCTGGGAGATCCCCAGCTTCGTCCATCTGCCCCTGATCGTGGGCGAAGATGGGAAAAAATTGTCCAAGCGTCACGGCTCGACCAGTTTTGATGACCTGGTCGATCGGGGATACCTGCCCCGGGCCATTGTGAATATGATCGCCTTCCTGGGCTGGGCCCCCGGCGATGAGACCCGTGAGATTTTCTCACTGGCTGAATTGGAATCAATCTTCCACATTGAGGGAATCAGCAAGGCACCGGCTGTCTTTTCCTATGAAAAACTGGACTGGATGAACCA
>JAAZFK010000261.1 GCA_012511735.1 Clostridiaceae bacterium
CAATTATCCGAACAATACCCCTACCCGGTCATGAGGTTTTTTATCCTGCAGGCCCATTACCGGATGCCCTTAAATTTCACCAACGAATTACTGGACGCCGCGTCTGTCAGCTGGCAGCGCATCAGCACCAGCCTGGATCATCTGGCCTTCGTCGCCGCCAGCGCCAAGGGGCAGCCGGGAGAGACAGCCGAGGACCAGGAACTGATCAAGGCCATCGCCGGCTGCCGTTACAACTGGCAGGAGGCCATGGACGACGATCTCAACACGGCCGACGCCATCGCCGCCATTTTTGAATTGGTGCGGGCCGCCAACACCGCTGCGGCTTCGGGCCTGGCGGCTGCCGGGACCCTGCTGGAGGCCAGAGCTGCCATCATCGAGCTGTGCGGGGTACTGGGACTTGAGCCTGAACAGAAGAGCCAGGCCATCCCAGAAGCCATCACCGATCTCGCCGAGGAAAGGAGCCGGGCCAAACAGGAAGGTGACTTCGCCAGAGCCGATGCCCTGCGTGATGAGATCCTTTCCATGGGCTACAAGGTTGAAGATACCCCTCAGGGCGTCCGGCTTGTCCCCCTCACTTAAGCGGAGTGAACCCATTGGAAGGCGGGAAGATCCTGGGCAAACCAGCCGTGCCGGAAGGGGAACTAGTCGAATACTCGATCTCCACCCTTGCCTGGGTGGGTGACGCGGTCTTCGAGCTCTATGTCAGGACCCGGCTCTCCTCTGAATACAAGACCGCCTCCGGTCCACTCCACCAGCTGGCAACTCACTACGTCAGCGCCAGAGGGCAGGCGGAGCTGGCCGGAAAACTGACAGGTGAAGCGGGCAGTTTTCCGCTTGAGCCTCATGAAGACAAGCTGCTTCGGCGGGCCAGAAATTATCACAGCTCCAGCATGAGCAGGAATGCCCTGCCCGCTGATTACCGCAAAGCCACTGCCCTCGAAGCCCTGATCGGCTGGTTGTGGCTTGCTGGCAAAGAAGATCGAGTGGTTGAGCTCATCGATTACCTGCTCGACACATCAAGGACGGACGGCCCGGATCATGGATCAGGATGTTGACAAAACACTCGAACTAACACAAATTGAAGGACGAAATCCGGTCGCCGAGGCCCTGACCTCCGGCCGGCCCATCAATCGCCTGCTGGTTGCCGAACACGCCCGCGGCCAATTGGCTGCCCTGGCTGCACAGGCCCGAGAACGCGGCATTGTTGTCGACCAGGTCAGCCGCGCCACTCTGGACGGGCTGGCTCAGACACGGGCCCATCAGGGCATCATCGCCCAGGTAGCACCTTACGATTACGCCGACCTCAACGAAATTCTCCGAACCTGCGACCGGGAGGGCCGTCCGCCCTTCCTTCTCTTGCTGGATCACATCCAGGACGCCAACAACCTGGGGTCAATCCTCCGGATCGCGGACGGCGCCGGCCTTGACGCCGTGGTCATCCCCAAACGCCGGTCCGTAGCCCTGAACGCGGCCGTCGCCAAGGCCTCCGCGGGCGCGGTTGAGTATGTTTCCCTCTGCCGGGTCAACAACCTAACCCAGACCATCCTGATGTTGAAGGAAGAGGGTTTCTGGATTTTCGGCACCGCAGCCGACTCAGGCAGCCACTTCAAAGAAGCTGACTATGAAGGCAAGATTGCCCTGGTCATCGGC
>JAAZFK010000262.1 GCA_012511735.1 Clostridiaceae bacterium
CTGTTTGGCCCGGCTCCTTTCCTCGGCGAGATCGGTGATGGCTTCTGGGATGGCCTGGCTCTTCTGTTCAGGCTCAAGTCCCAGTACCCCGCACAGCTCGATGATGGTGGCTCTGGCCTCCAGCAGGGTCCCGGCAGCTGCCAGGCCCGAAGCCGCGGCGGTGTTGGCAGCCCGCACCAGCTCAAAAATGGCGGCGATGGCGTCAGCCGTATTGAGATCATCGTCCATGGCCTCCTGCCAGTTGTAACGGCAGCCGGCAATGGCCTTGATCAGTTCCTGGTCCTCGGCTGTCTCACCGGCCTGCCCCTTGGCGCTGGCGGCGACGAAGGCCAGATGATCCAGGCTGGTGCTGATGCGCTGCCAGCTGACGGACGCGGCGTCCAGTAATTCGTTGGTGAAATTTAAGGGCATCCGGTAATGGGCCTGCAGGATAAAAAACCTCATGACCGGGTAGGGGTATTGTTCGGATAATTGGCGGACCGTCGAAAAATTACCCAGGGATTTGGACATCTTCTCGTAGTTGAGATTGACGAATCCGTTATGCATCCAATAGCGGACAAAGGGCTTGCCCGTGGCCGCTTCGCTTTGGGCGATCTCGTTTTCGTGATGAGGGAAGGTCAGGTCGACACCTCCCGCGTGGATGTCAATGGTTTCGCCCAGATTGGCCAGGCTCATGGCCGAGCACTCGATGTGCCAACCCGGCCGGCCATCGCCCCAGGGGCTGGGCCAGAAGGGCTCACCCTCTTTTTTGAATTTCCATAAGGCGAAATCAAGCGGATTGCGCTTGCCTTGCATCTCGGTCACCCGCTCGCTGGCCCCGGCGATCAGGTCATCCAGATTGTGCCCGGACAGCTTGCCATAGGCGGGAAAGGTATCGATAGAGAAATAAAGACCGTCAGAAGCGACGTAGGCGTGTCCCTTGTCCATGAGGAGGTTGATCAGATGGATGATATCGTCGATGGATTCGGTCGCCCGCGGATGGATGGTTGCCCGCATAATATTGAGGCCGTCGGCGTCCTTGAAGTATTCTTTGATCATCCGGTCGGCCAGCTGATCGGCCGGAATGCCTTCCGAGTTGGCGCGGACGATCACCTTGTCATCAATATCAGTGAAGTTTTGGACATAAGTGACCTGATAGCCCAGCCAGAGCAGGTAGCGGCGCAAGGTATCATAAACGATGAAGGGTCTGGCGTTGCCCAGATGGAAGTAATCGTAAACTGTCGGGCCACAGACATAAATTTTAAAATGTTTGTCTTCAAGGGGTGTCAGGGTTTCTTTTTTTCTTGTCAAAGAGTTGAAAACTCTCACAGTCAGCTCCTCCCGGCGTCAGGTACGCCTTATTTCACAAAAGGAAACCCGAAATGCCGCACTCCTTTTTTGATACCCAGCCTACAGCCAGGTGGGTGCCCTGCGGTGGTCTTAGAATGTCCTTGAAAAGGCTTATCCGTATTCCACTTCGACCCGGACTCCCCTTCAAAAAATGGTGGTCCAAAAACAAGAGTGCCGCGCATTTCAGGCAATCCCATGATAGCATGATTGATCAGGGCCTTCAAATATCTACGTTACATTTGTTGTGTCAAAAACCACCGCCAAAGGACGGCGCGTGATATAGTATCATATGGACAAAATTGCGCCGGTCCTGCTTTTTCGGGCAGGCCGCCGAGCAGATAATACACCCGTCCAAGGAGGACTTTATGTCATCAAAGAAGGTATCGGAAGACCAACGAACCGCCCTTTTGGCCGTCGAGGTCGAAGCCGAAGAGTTTAAACA
>JAAZFK010000263.1 GCA_012511735.1 Clostridiaceae bacterium
GGCGTCATTCTACCATTTTTCTTCGTTTTACAGGGTTTTTCAAATCACATCAAAACCACTGCTGCGATTTTATTTCAAGATTGCGTGGATTCCTTCTCTACTGTCCTGCTTACCTTGTCATTTATCGTAAAGAAATTGCCCGAAAAGGCAGTGGCGTCAGGCACCAAATAAATTGAGTTTTCCTGCTTGACAATGATGGTGCCGATCAAAAGATTCCGGGAGGTGGCTCTTGCCATCTACTCCACATAAGGCCGATAATTCCATGCCTGACTGCTTATCTTCGTTGTCAGGATATAATAGGAAAACGGATTACCAGTCGCCGAACTGATTACACGAGGGGAGCGTCAATGCCAGCTGATGTTTTAGGCAAATTTTTGGGGAGTGCTTTCGGGATTGCCCTTGTGGTGGTCTTGGTCCTGGCGATTGCTTATGCGCTCATCCGGCGCAAGCTGAGACAATCCGTTCTCTTCAGCCTGATCGGCGCTCTTCGAAAAGAGTTGAAGGGCGGCCAAGTTGACCTGAGTCTTGAAAGGCCCCGGTCCTTAAGCGGCCTGGACCGGATCTATCTGCCCCAGATCGAAAGGGCCTTTGGTTCATTCAATATTGAAGAATTCAGAAGTCATGCGGAAGTGCTTCTATTAAGTGTCCTGGAGTCTGTCAAGAATCAAGATTTGAGCCTGCTTTATGAAGCGGGCCCTAGTTATAAGGAGCAAATCAATCAAGCCATCAGAGCTATGAAAGACGCCGGTCAAAGCCTGAGGGTTGAAAAAGCGAAAATCCACAATACGGTCATCAGTGAGTTCAAGCATCGCCCATCTGCCTCAGAGATTGTCTTCCAGTCGGCCCTGGAAGCCCGGATTGCCCTCTTGGATCGGGAGGGCAAGATCATCAAGGGCAGCCTGGATCACTTAAGTCAGCTGCGATTTGACCAGATGCTGATTCATGTCATCAGTCCGGATTTATATCAGAAAATCGATCAAAGATTATTAACGGCAAACTGTCCCAATTGTGGGGCCGTCTTGAATCCGCAAAGTGAAACCTGTGCTTATTGCGGAAGCCACATTGATTTTATCCCGAGTCGGGTATGGCTATTCTCCAGCCTAAAACAGACATGAGTTCCCCAACGTTTGCGGTGAATTTTTGACAATTACTCAATGAGGACATCTTCCAACACCCTATAACTTCTTTTCGGTGTCAGGCACCAGCGTCACCTTGATGTCGCAGGCCTTGTTACAAGACGGCTGCCGGAGAGGAGGCATTCACTATTTTGCTAAGTCGCTGCAGGCTCTCCTGATGACTGAGAGGCCAGTTCAAGGAAGAAGTCGTGGATGGCATTGACTGCCCTGTAATCCATAAAACCGCCGGAATTATCGTAGGCGGAGACGCGTTCACCGGAGCTATATTTAATGAGCAAGCGGGAGCCTAAATCTTCCGGCAAGCCATTGATCTGTCTGTCTATGCCGTTGTACCTGGGAAGGTCGTACTGGTCAACGAGTACCTGCAAGTCATCAAGGGTGACAAGAGGGACTTCCAGGCGCAGATCGATGGGCTCTATACCGTTGCCATAAGCGTTCATTTGGTATGAGGCATAATCGTCTTCGCGTACCATTTGAAAAACAGCGAAATCGTAGCCTCCCTCCTTTATCGTGTTGAAACTGAGCTCACACTCGAATCGGAGGATTTCCTTTGACTGGATGGTTTTGGGCGCATCCCAGGATCTGTCCCTCAGGCCGCCCGGCATGTCTTCCTCCTTGATCATTTCCTTGCCGGCACAGGAAGAAAGAAGCGACAGGACCAATACTACACTGACTGCCAGGATTATTTTATTCATCTCTTGTCCCTCCTGCCGACCAGCTTACCATTTTCATCGTGTCAGAAAGCATGAAGAAGGGTCAGTAGTCTTCCTGGGCAGGACGCTGAAAATGGTGATTGACCCAAAGAGCGCGGTCATCACGGAAGGACACGGA
The DNA here is from genome assembly GCA_012511735.1 of Clostridiaceae bacterium. Classification (GTDB taxonomy): domain Bacteria; phylum Bacillota; class Clostridia; order Saccharofermentanales; family DTU023; genus UBA4923. The sequence goes on from JAAZFK010000263.1 coordinate 1,968, forward strand.
CCCATACGTCCTGGAGACCGATGTTCTGCCTCAGTCGAGGACGATCTCCAGACGGTCATCCTCCTCAAGTTCTTTGACGTAACAATCGTTCATGTAAGTTCTTTCAGGCAAGATGCACAGGATGTTTACTTTTTGGCACTGGAAGGGGAAGGGCAGAAAATGCCAGACTCCAGGATTGACTACGACCAGTGTTCCCTTGGGAACGCGGAACACCTCAATCTCGTCCAGGGGCGGGAACTCTGAAGCGGTGGCGGGTCCCACATACATCAGGATGTCTCCATCCAGGGGGAGGATAGCTTCCTCACAATAATTGTGATACTCGCCACCGTCAATCACTAAAGGCCTTTCCCAGATTTGACACAACGAGAAAGAAGCCTGGCCGCCAGTTCCCAGATATTGCTGGGTGCAATCCCGGTAAAAGCGGGAAACGGGTCCCTCAAAACAATAGCCGTCAGGCTCCAGCATATTGGCAAAGCTGCCGTACTGTTTAAAAGCTTCTAAACTCAACTCTTTAAATTTGATCTGGCGCATCGAATCTCCCCTTAATCAGATGTCCTTCCCAAGCTCATTGTCCGGCAAGGCTTGAGAAGTGGTTCTTTTTAGATGAAGCCTGTGTTACCAGCCTTCATCTTGTTAACATGGGTTTATCATAACAAACGTTTTGGGAATGCTTGGGTACTGGAAGCATCTACCGTATAACGGCATACTAATCCTCCACTGCTGCCAGATAAGCTTCCAGATGGTCAATCCAGTTCAGATCCCCCTGGTGGGCTGGTGGACTTGGCAAGTCATCTTCGATATAGTCCACAATTCCCACCCCCTCATCCCTGGCCAAACGTTTGGCGGTTCGGGTCAGAGGTCCATTTGTCATAATCAGGGCCAGATCGGAGCCATAAAGGTTCCTGATCCTCACAGCTTCTTTGACCTCTTTTTTCCTCAGCGAACGGCTGATCCAGTAGACACAGGCGCAAGCACTTGTCATTTGGTTCTTCAGCTCAAAGAGGATTACTGGAGGATCTCCCGGGACTTCCGGAGGCAGATGGATTTTTCGGTAACCGGCCTTGGTCAGCAGACAGGCCAGATGCTGCCGGTAATAGGATGTTCGGGTGAATCGCTTTTTCTTTTTCATGCGACTTTTTCCTTTTCGCCTATCGAAACACTTTGCTCAGAGGGGCTTGGCGGCTGCCTTTTTCTCCAGATTCCAACCCAAGGACTTGGCCCATCGAAGAGTCTGGTCAAATCTTTCCTTTGTTGAAGAATGCAACTCCCTGGAACAAGGAGACGGATCAGCCAGACCCTGCCCATTTTCTTTGCGAAAGGAATTCTCTTGTCTGTCAGAAGACGCTGGACCTGACACGGGCAAATCTGCCACTTTTGAGAAGCCTCAGCGCTTGTCATGTAGTCCACAATAGGCACCTCCTGTGGATCGATTATACTCCCTGATTTTTGGTTAATATGGTATATTTTGAACGGAACTGGAGTCGATTTGTCTGTCAAAGGATAAGTGGATGAAAGTTCCTTGTTTATGTGAGCTTGATTCGTTTCAAAATTCGTGATTGAAAGCAAAATCTTCCTCCATGAACGGCCCGGCCGGAAAAGCCCCAGCATCCTGTACACATCCAGTAATAACCGATAAGATCGGAAGGAAATGAAAGATGAGAAGAATTGTAACCCTATCAATCATGGTGCTTCTCTTGGCAGGCCTGCTCCTGGTGGCCGCCTGTGGCAAGCCCAGATCACTGACGCCAAGGTCATCGACTCCAAGTCCATCGACGCCAAGGCCGACAGGCGCGACCAAGAGCACGCAGCCGGCAAGCAGGCAGACAGATTCACCTCCAACGGAGGCGGTTGCACCCAAAAAGTATGAACACGTCACTCCACGGGATGCGGATGCCTATTTCGAAGCAAACTCCAAGATCCTTTCTGTCAAACCGGCCAAAGAATCGGACGCGGTCTTCACGGAAGCTGAGATCAACAAGGAGCTGGCCAGGCGCGGCTTTAACGAATATTCCATCACCTTCGAGTATTCCATGGACGGTGAGTATTCGGAGGAGACTGAAATCTCCAGCTCCTCTTCAACCCATCATCCCGTCTACAGCAGCTATTACATCACCGGGTCAGAAGAGGTGTGGGTGATTCTGGTCGTTGACGGTTTGATCCATGCCATTCCCGTGTCTTATAACTTTGAGTCAGACTTGGACGTTCAGGTCATCTTCTCTGAAACCGAGGCGGTCATGAGCTACGATAGCGCGACCAATCAATTCTATGAAACCATCCCCAATGAGTCTGAGCTAATCGTCAATATCGTTGACCGGATTGACACGGACACACTTGAAAGCTTGAGCACGGAGGTCATCGACAGTCTATGAAAAAGAAAGTGAATTGGAGTCAATCTCTGAAAGTCATCGCTCTCGCCTGCCTCCTCCTGCTTACTGCCATCCCTCAAAGAGTAGGCGTCAAGGCCAAGGAAGTCTACCGACCCTCTCAAATCATCGTCTCCCTGGGGGACTCCTATGCGTCCGGCGAGGGAATTCTGGATTTCTACGGCCAGGAAAAAGAACTGTCAAAAAAAGTGAAAGATCCGAATTGGCTGGCGCATCGATCCAAGAAGAGCTGGTCGGGTCAGTTGAGATTGCCTTTTGTCAAAGGAAAAATGTCGGATCATCATGGAAAGGAAACGCACTGGTATTTCGTCGCGTCTTCAGGGGCGAAGACAAAACACTTGTTGGCTGAACAGGACAAGCCCTACAGCAAGAGACAAAATCTCTTGAAGAAATATCAAGACGTAGCCTGGCTGGATCCTCAGCTGAAAGTTTTTGACCAACTTAGAAAACAGGGCAAGCAGGCCGATTACGTCACTATTTCCATCGGCGGCAATGATATCGGATTTGAAGAGATCGTCCGCTCGGCCATGGGGAGAAGCAGCTATATTCAGCCGAATAATGCCGTTGATTTAATTGAAAAAGCCTTGTCCAAGTTTGAGGGAACCGGTGGCCTCAAGGAAAAAATCCGAAAAGCTTATAAAGACATCGAAAAGGAGGCGGGTAAGCAAGCGCAGATCATTGTGGTGGGCTATCCACGACTTCTGGACGGTGCATCCGGGGTGGCTGGCCTCAACCGGGAGGAAATCCAGGCCATCAACATGGGGGCGATTAAACTCAACATTGCTCTGAAGAGTGTAGTCGGCAAATGTCAAGAGGACAAAATGAACATTCATTTTGTAGATGTCGTGAACGCATTTGAGGGTCATGGCGCTTACACGGATCAACCATTCATCAATCCCGCCATATTCGGGAGCAGAAGCGAGGATCTTAAAGATTTTCAGCTCGCCAGTGACTATTCCTTCCATCCCAATGAGAAGGGGGCCGAAGTCTACACTCGGCTGGTACAGGAAAAAATCAATGAACTTGAGGTGGCGCGTCATCAGGAATACATCGTTAACAACAAATGGAGGCGTGAATACGACGTTCAGGTGGCCGGGGAGGAATTCCTTGAATTCCTTCACGACGGCAACGTGATCTACCGTACGCCCGACTACATGGATGACCTCGCCTGGGGCCAACCCCAATCGATCGAGCTGAAAGGCACCTACACGATCGGCAGCAGCGGTCACATTACCCTTCGATTTAATGAAGATAAGGGGGAACCTGCCGTTCTTGAATTCAAGCGAGTCGGCGCCTCTGAATTTGTCCTCTACGACCCCAACAGCCCCTCCTTTAATCAGTACGGGCAATACGTAACGGACTATGTACCAATAGGATAGAGGACTTCCTCCGAGCACTCCGGGCAGCTTGGATGGGGGTCTTGGTTTGTGTATGCTCTACATCTAAGACCAGACTGTGATCCGATTGCGGGAAAGGCAGGACAAGTAGAATGACAAGAAAGAAACCAGGCCACGGCTTTATCCTTGACCGAGTGAGAGAGCTACCCGAACTCAAGGCGATCCTGCATGAATTCACCCACGAAAAGAGTGGCGCGCAGCTGATTTGGCTGGAACGCCTGGAACAAAACAAGACCTTCTGTGTCACTTTTAAGACTCTGCCGGAAGATGACACCGGGGTTTTCCATATCCTGGAACATTGCGTTCTGGGAGGCTCGAAGAAATATCAGGTGAAAGAGCCTTTCGCTGAATTGCTGAAGAATTCCGTCAATACCTTTCTCAATGCCATGACCTTCAGCGACAAGACCATGTATCCCGTGGCCAGCCGGAATGAAACTGATTTTTTCAATCTCATGGACGTTTATTTGGATGGTGTGTTCAACCCTGCTGTGCTGGACAATGAAGCTATCTTCAGGCAGGAGGGCTGGGGTTATACCTTTGACGAGGCGGGCAAGCCCTCTTACCAGGGCGTTGTCTACAATGAGATGAAGGGAGCTTCCTCAAGTCTTGGCCGCAAAGCCCATCTGGCAACCATCCGTCTCCTTTTCCCAGATACCAGTTACCGTTTCGACTCGGGGGGAGATCCTGAGCTCATGCTGGATTTAACCTATGAGCAGTTTAAATCGGCCCATCAACGCTTCTATCATCCGGCCAACGCCCGCTTTTTCCTGGACGGCCAGGTGCCCTTGGAAGCGGTTTTGGAAAAACTGGAGGGCTACCTGCAAGACTACGAAAAGATCCCACTGGAAACAGACATCGCCTGGCAGGAACCCCGACCGGGTCTGTCCAGGCATGAATACGAAATAAGCGTTGAAGAAGACCCCAAAGACAAGTGCCGCCTGACCCTGTCCAAGCTGGCCGCCTCCTGGGAGGATCTGGAAAAACAGCTTGCGATCAGCATTCTCTGTGATGCCCTGGCGGGCTCCAACGAAGCGCCCATGAAGAAGACCATCCTGGATCTTGGCCTTGCCCAGGACTTTCGGATGTATCTGTCGGGCGGAGCTGCCCAAGCCTGGCTGGGGATCGAGGCTCACAACACTTCTGAAGACCGCTTTGCCGGGATCAAGGAAGCCATACATGATTGCCTGACCGGTCTGGCTGACCAGGGCCTCGACAAAGAAGACCTTTTGGCCTCCCTGAACCAGCTTTACTACCGGGAGCTCGACCCTGATGAACCGCGGGGTATCATCCTGGCCATCGGCACCCTCCATGCCTGGCTCTACGGTGGTGACCCCGCCCTCTACCTCTCCCGCCGTCCTTTCTTTGACAGCATGAGGGAGAAAATCCATACCGGTTACTTTGAGGAGCTGCTCAGGGAATTGATCGCTGACAATGACAGCTGGGTCGAAGTGCAGTCCATTCCCTCTGCTTCCTATGGTAAGGAAAGAGATGCCCGCGAAGCAGCCCGGCTGAACGCGGAGGCCGCCGCGTGGTCAAGCGAAGAGAAGCGGGCCCTCATGGATCGGGCATCGCAGTTGGAAGCCTGGCAGAATGCTTCTGATTCACCCGAAGCCTTGGCTGCCTTGCCCAACCTGACTCTGAAAGACTTGTCCGAGGAACCCCTTTATCTGGATACAAACTGTTCGACCGTACAAAGCGTAACCGTTCTCAGGCATCCTTCGCCTGCCGAGGGCATCGTCTATCTGAAACTGTATTTTGACATCTCGGATACGCCCCTGGAAGAGTTGGCCGATCTCCATTTTATGGCGCTTCTGCTGGGAAAGCTGGCGACCCGCCAACGGGATGCGCGATCCCTGCTTCGGGAGATCAAGACCCACATCGGGCAACTGAACTTTTCCCTGGTGCCGGTTGCCGACCCCAGCCACAATGATCGGTGCAGACTCTACTTCACCGTTACCTGCAGCACCTTGGATTCTGAAGTCGACCATGCCCTGCGCCTTATCCGGGAGATCCTGACCGGAACCCTCTTTGATGACAAAGCCGCTATCTACGCTCAATTGGTCCAACACAGAGAATACCTGCGTCAGGTGACCATCCAGGCGGCACAGTATTTCGGAGTGATACGAGTCAAGGGACACTTTACGGCAAGGGACGCGGCCCGGGAGGCCTTGGGCGGCTTATCTTCGGTTTTGTGGATCAAGGAATTTTTGAAGGATTTCGATTCCGGCTGGGACAGCTGGAAGACGCTTGCTGAAAGCTTCCGGGACCGGAATTTTTGCAGGGAAAGACTGACGCTGAGCGTGACGGGGGATTTGGACGAGGATATGACAGAGAAACTGGTCAACTCTTTCCCGCAAATCCCTGGCTTGCCTGTAGGCTGGGCCACCTATACCAGTTCCTATCCCCGGCATGAGGCCGTCAGCATCCCTTCGGCCGTCTCATACGCTTGTCTGGGCTGCCACATCGCCCCTTTTGGCGGTGAATATTCAGGCGGTTGGCTGGCTCTGGAACAGATCCTCTCCCTGGAATACCTGTGGAATAAAATTCGGGTCCAAGGTGGCGCTTATGGGAGTGACTTCTCCATCGATAAATCCGCCGGTTGTTCCTTCTTCTCCTACCGGGACCCGAGCCCTGATCAATCCCTTGACCTATTCCGTCAATCCGGCTCCTTCATCCGCGCTTTTTGTGCGGAAAGGGACAGCATTGAGCGCTACATTATGGGCAAGATCGCGGATCTTGATCCCGCGCTCTCCTTCAAGCAGCAAGCGGACCAGGCGGACAACTGGTATTTCACCGACTACACAGCTGACAAGGCTCTGGCCATCCGCCGCCAGTTAATGGAAGCAGAACCACAAGATCTCCTGCCCCTGGCCAACATCCTGGATCAGGCGGTCGGGGAGAGCGCCGTGTGTGTGATCGGATCTCCCGAAGCGCTGGATAAATTTCCCTCAACTTCCCTTATTGACATCAGCTGAAAGCCAGACCTTGGTTGTCCCAAGAAAGCCTGTCTACCTGACGTCAAGATGACCTGTTCGGGGTTAAGCAAAAGACGGGAACCGTAGAAACGGTCCCCGCCCATAATCATGGTGAGTAAGAAAGACTTATTTCTTCGTCAACTCGTAGGTTGGCCGCAAAGGCTCATCGGTTGTCAGCGACAGCTTGTCACCGTCGATTTTATATTGATAAACAATGGGGTCATCCCAACGGGATAATTTGATGGAAACATCGTCTCCGTCGATGGTATAAGTGCCATCGTCCTTGATGCCGAATTCATTGACTGTCTTGCAGCCGCCCTTACCGTCAAAGGTCCAGGTCCAGTCCATATCCTGACTGCTTCCCTCCCAGGTTCCCTTAAGCGCGTCACCGCCTCCGCCGCCACCGCAGGCTGCAAGGAACATGGTCGCCACAAGGGCTACCGTGAGGATCAACCAAGTTGCTTTGTGTTTTCTCATAGATGCTTCCTTTCCGGTCAATTATGACCCAGCCCACTTTAGCATAATGAGATTCAGATCACACTTGGGAGAACGACAAAGACGACCGGAGAAGGATCCGGTCGTCCCTGTCGTTGTGACGGTTCTCTTTTTGTTCGGCTACCGGGTGTTCAGATTTCAAGGTCTTCCAATTGGCTTCGAATGTCGCCTTCAGTCGCCTTCATGGCCTCCAGGGTTTTGTCGATCAACTGGTCAAGTGTCCATCCCAGGGCATCCGCTCCTTTTTGAATGGTGTCGCGGTCACAGCCGGCAGCAAAGCCCCTGGATTTGAATTTCTTTTTGACGCTGGACAGCCCCATATCAGATACACTTTTGGAAGGACGGACCAGGGCGCAGGCGCCGATCAGGCCACTCAATTCATCGATGGCAAATAGCACCTTCTCCATCTGGTGCTCAGGCTCTATATCGGAGCAGATCCCGTAGCCGTGACTGACGATGGAATGGATCATGTCTTCGCCCACACCAGCCTCCCGGAGAATTTTTGGCGTATGCTCCAGGTGCTCATCGGGGTATTGCTCGAAGTCGATGTCGTGCAGCAGACCCACCATGGCCCAGTAGTCTTTTTCCTCAACGTAACCCAGTGTGTCTGCCAGATGGGCCATGACGGCCTCAACGGTTAGCGCATGTTCGATGTGGAAGGCCTCTTTATTGTACTTTTTCAGCAGCTCAAGCGCCTGGTCCCGGCTGATTTTGCTTTCCCTCATACTGTGCTCCTTTATGATCAGTCTGCTAGAATTATACAGGCAGGAGGATCCCATGGAAAAGTACAGCTTGAACAGGGAAGAAACCCTATTAATGATCATTGATATTCAGGATCGGCTGGTTCCGGTCATGGGCGATAAGGACCAGGTCATCCATTACAGCAAAATATTGCTTCAGGCGGCGGAGGAAATGAATTTTCCGGTCCTTGTCACTGAGCAGTATCCCAAGGGGCTGGGGAGGACAGTACCCGAGCTTTTAGAGCTGGTTGGAGAAGAGCAAATCTTCGTCAAGAACAGTTTCACCGCCTGCACCGATCAGGTAAAAGAGGAGCTGGTACGTCAGGGCAGGAAAAAGATCCTGATTGCGGGGATGGAAACCCACGTCTGCGTCTTTCAGACAGCTCGTGATCTTCTGGCTGCCGGCTATCAGGTTTTCCTGGCCAGTGACGCCGTGACCTCCAGGGCCAGGTTCAATTATCTGAATGGGCTGGATTTAATCCAATCCATGGGCGCCGTGATCACCAACACGGAGACGGCCATTTTCGATCTTTTGAAGGTGTCGGGCACTCCTGAATTCAAGGCCATGTCTGCTCTGATCAAATAAGACGGTCAAGGTGCTTGGCGCTGGATTAATAGCTGCAGATAGGATTTTCGTGTGAGGTTTTCTCTCGAAACCTCCAGGTCATCCAGCAGGGAAAGCAGCCGGTTGCGGACGCTTTCCCTTTCTTCATCCGAAAGATCGTCGGGAGCGAGGTGCTCCAACTCGATGAAGGCACCTAGTCCTTCCACCTGGTCGAGACAGATTGTGACAGGCCCCAGATCCGTCTGGCCTGTGTACTCGAGCCGTTGTTTGTCGACAGTCAGGATAAGGGTGTAACCCAAAGCTTCGAGGATTCCATGGATCTTGTCGGCGTCTGCCAGCTCTGTTTCCAGTTCGATCCGGGTGTTGGAAAGGTCGTCGGTTTTGGGACCCTTATAAGTCAACAGTGTCACCACTTGGTCGGTCTCTTGCCGGCGGATCCGCAGCGCTTCATCTGTCTGCCTGAAGTCGCGGTCAGGCGCATTGTAATAGATATCGCATTCAGCGAGGGTTCGGAGCAGGGAAAATTCCGCGTCAAGTTTTTCTTTCAGCCGTGAGACTGTCTGAGGCTCAAGGCTTGCTTTCAGTTCGATTTCCAGCATGAGTCTGTCTCCTTGACGAGGTGAGCTTACCCCGATCATACGCTCCCTTTGCCGGCCAGGGCAAACCGTTTGTCATTAAATAAGAAACTCTATAATATGGCAAGGACTGATCCTGATCAGTCTGGATGAGGAGGATCTGATGGCAAAATACGAAAGACAGTTGACGGGCAGCTTTGACGCGCTGCTCAACCACCTGCACCAGGACATCACCCGGGGAAGCGTCTCCGCAAGCTATGAAGATGGCAGCGATATCAACCTGGGTCATGTGCGCGTGGCCAGCCGTGTCTACGAGCGTTACAGCTGGATCGGGGGCAACCGGGTCAGCCTGAACCTCACCCTTGTGGGGGAGGGGAGCCGGCTTTACCTTTCGGCCATCGCGTCCGGTGGGAGTCAGGCTGTTTTCTTTAAAATCAATACCTTCGGCGAACAGGCCTTTTTGGATAAATGCGTTGAATCGATTGAACGGTTTATGGCAGCTTCTTACTGATCGCCACATATAAGGTATCATGCTATAAATGCCTATTATTTATAGCATGACATGGGTTGGATCCGTCAGGATCGCGTGAGAAGGAGTCCTTATGCAAGAGGGGAATTATTTCGGCAGTCAACCACCTGTAGTAGTGAAGAAAAAATCCAGATCCAAGCTTATCCTGATCATTCTGATTATTTGCCTTCTGGTTGGCGCGCTCGCCTATTTCGTCGGTTATCCTGCTTATCGTTACTTTAAGGACGGCATCAACCTGTATTCCTCTTCCGATGCACCTCCCAAGGTGGCGCGGGACCATGACCACATCGATTACGATGAGTTCAGTGGAGAGCTCTATGTCAATGATGAGATTATCCTGATCGCTTATGAAGGTGTGAGCCTCCGGGAGATTGAGGCCCTGGCCACACAGCATCGGGCCAAGGTCGAGCAAGCCATGGAGGAAATCGGATTCTATAAGTTGAGATTGGTCTCCCCTGTAAGCTACCGGACCCTGATGGACCTGGCTGCCCGTATGCAGGAAGAACCGATTGTCGAAGAAGCCGTTCTCAATTATGTGTCTGAAATCGATACCGACACTACAGAGCCGGCTATCCCGCAAGTCCTGGACGAAAGGGCACCGCTCTATCCTGGGGATCCCTGGAGTAACAGTTCCTGGGATATGGATGTACCCCGCGGGCACAACTGGGGCGCCGAGGCGGTCCGGGCACCTGCCGCCTGGGCTTACGGGGATTACCTTAAACCGGTCAATGTCGGCTTGATTGATACCTTTCCCGATCTGTCCCATGAAGACCTTGAAATCGAAGCTTATGTCGCGGTTACCGGTGACAAAACCAAGTACCAACGCGTCACCGAGATGGGAAAAATCAAGGCGGATATGCATGGCACCCACGTAGGGGGAACCATCGGGGCCAGCTGGAACAGCAGGGGTGTGTCAGGCATTGCGGGGGAAAAAGCAAGACTCTTCTACGCCTCAGCAGCCAGTCCCCGTGACTACAAAAAGGGTAAAGTAAGTTCTCCTCTGGCAGTCTATGATTACATCGCGGCCATCCAGGCTTTGGTCCGGCAAGACGTCAGAGTCATTAATATCAGTTTGAATACCAGCCGGCTGATCGGCTTTGCCGCTTGCCGGGGCAACAAAAAGGCCATCGACCATCTGGAAGAACGGGCGAGGATTGTCTCCATCGGCTTGCGAAGGATGATCCGGAACGGGAGTGATTTTGTTATTTGTGTCGCAGCAGGCAACAATAACAACCTGCCCTACTACAAAGCCAGCCTGGCCAAATACGGATACAGGAGTTTCGCCCTCTGGCCGGAGTTTATCGTCAAGCCCGACCGGGGGGATGTGGATGCCAAATACAACAACTTCATCAGCCTGATCGAAGATGAGGACGTCAAGGGCAGAATCGTGGTGGTCGGTTCGGTCGGCATCAATCATAAATCGTCAACCGACAAAGAGACCCGCTACTCCTATTCATCCTTTTCCAACATCGGTCCCCGTGTTGATGTCGTCGGCCCTGGTGAAGACATTCTGAGCGCGGTCGCGGGTAACCGCTACACAACCCTGTCAGGGACCTCCATGGCCACGCCTCACGTCACAGGCGTTTGCGGCCTGGTTTACGCGGCCAACCCTGATTTGTCGGCCGAGGAAGTCAAGGCCATCGTGCTGGCTTCTACCTCTGGGCGCTGGAACTACACCGGAGGGTACAGCGGCATGGTGGATGCGGAATCAGCTGTTGTCAAGGCGCTTTCGACACATCACCAGGCAGTCAACAAGGTGGTGCGCAACGACCAGGGTTCGGGGAGCCTGGATCTGTGTTTTGTCATTGATACGACGGGGTCCATGATGGATGACATGGACAATGTCAAACAGAATATGGTGCGGATTCTCGGCGAGATCGGGGAAAAAACAGATGATTACCGGATCGCCCTGATTGATTACCGGGATTTCCCCGAGCGGACGGGAGCCAAGTCCGATTATCCCTCGGACATCAAGCTCGAGTTTTCGCGTGACGACTCGACAATTCTCGAAGCCATTAACAGGCTGGAGCTGGGCTATGGCGGTGATGATCCCGAAACCGTTTACTCCGGACTCATGGCCGCGGTTGGCCTGAAATGGCGACCCGAGGCGACCAAGGTGATCAGTGTGATTGGGGATGCCCCGCCACTTGATCCTGAACCCTATACGGGTTACACCAAAGACAGCGTGATGACCGCCTTGTACAAAGCCGATATCCGCATCGATATCGATACCTCCGACGCACGCGTGCTGGGAGCCGGTGAAGACAGCGCTATTCACGTACATTCAATTGGGACAGACGCCAGTTACGATGCCGTGGATTTTTTCCAGGAATTATCTGACACAACGGGAGGCACTTTCGTCAATGTAGGGGATGCGTCAGAAGTATCGGATGCCATCATCGACTCCATTGAACAGGTGGATCTGCGGGAACAATATACTTATTTTACCGATTTTGGGCCCTCCTTGTCGTATGAAACCGTTGAGCTTCATTCAGATGAGGGCTACCTTTTTGAAATCAAACTGGATGATCAGGGCACGGCCCAGCTGGACGATATGGAACCCGGCCATTACTCCGTACTGATCAGCAGGCTTGGGATGAGCGGAGTGCTCGACCTGACGGCCAGCGGTCAGTTCGTCACTGCCGGGATGGAGAAGGCCGACCTTCTGAAAAAGCTCTCGATCCTGTGGATCCGTCACTGGCCGGTTATTCTTTTAATCGGAGCGGGGCTCGTCCTCTTGGGAGTTTTAACGGTTCTCATCATCCGAAGTCTAGCTCGCCGGGGCAGAAGAAGGCGCGAAAAGGAAGCTGCCATGGCACAGGCCTACTACCAGTACTATGGCGCCTCGGCCTACGCCCAGCCAGCACCAGCGGTTGCACCCGTCGCAAGTCCGACTCCAGGTTTCTGCATCCATTGCGGGCAGGCGCTTGCCCCCTCGGATCGCTTCTGCAATCGTTGTGGCAAGGACCGGGGGCGTTGAGTGACAGGCTGGGGTTGTTCATAGTTTGTTTCTTGACCTTGTCTGAATGACACCTGTACAATAAAAAATCAGCTTGATTATGAGAGACGTAGGGAGGAAAAACCCATGAGTAAAGATATTTATAAGTATCCTTTGGTGGAGGTGCGGGAGATCACCGATCTGCGTGACATGCTGCGCCAAAGCGAGGAGCTCTACGCGGACAAGACCGCCTATCTGACCAAGGATCCGATTGCCGGGCGCAAGATCAAGCCCCGATCCAAAGAGGCCATGGAGCTGAAGATCGACCACAAGCGACCTTATCTACCCGTCACCTACCGGCAGTTCGCGGCCGACGTTCGGGCCTTGGGGACCGGTCTGATGAAACTTGGAGTCAATGAGAAAAGCCGGGTTGCCATCTATGCAGAGACGCGCTATGAGTGGTACGTGACCTATCTGGCGGTTGTCAACGGTCTGGCCGTGGTTGTCCCGCTTGACAAGGAACAACCGGCCAATGAGGTCGTCAATCTGGTCACCAGCTCGGAGACGGACGTCCTTTTATTCTCCAAGAGCAAAAAGGATGTCGTCGACAGTGTCCGCGACAAAATGCCGGGGATCAGGCACTACATCGGTTTCGATCTGCCGGCTGAGGATGAAACCGATCTTTATTTCTGGGATATTCTGCAGCAGGGGGCCGAGATGCTGGAAGAAGGGGATCAGGCCTATGAGGCCTTGCCGATTGACCCGGAAGCCATGCAGATTCTGCTTTTCACCTCAGGGACGACGTCCACCCCCAAGGCGGTCATGCTGAGTCACAAGAATATCTGCAAGAACCTGATGGGCATGTGCTCCATGGTCAAGATCGACGAGAATGATACCTTCCTGTCGGTCTTGCCGCTGCATCACACTTATGAGTGTACCTGTGGTTATCTCTGTCCGCTCTACCGGGGCTGCGCGGTAGCCGTCTGTGAGGGCCTGCGCTATATTGTGCCCAATATGCAGGAGGCCAAACCCTCCATAGTCCTGGTGGTGCCGCTCATGATGGAAGCCTTCCACCGCGGCGTCATGAAAAAAGTTAAAGGTGATCCCAAGCTGGCAAAAAAGTTCAACTTCGGGCTCAAGCTGACCAAAGCGCTTCGCAAGGTCGGCGTCGATCTTCGCCGCAAGATCTTTGATTCAGTCCACGAGAACTTCGGTGGCAATATCCGGCTCCTGATTGCCGGAGGCGCCGCCATCGCGCCCGAACTCATGACCGACATGCAGGACATGGGCTTCGGTTGCATCCAGGGTTATGGACTCACGGAGTGCGCGCCCATCCTGGCCTTGAACCGTACCCACTATTTCAACAACCGGTCCGCCGGTCTGCCCTTGCCGGGCGTCGACGTCAAAATCCTTGATCCGGACGAAAACGGCATCGGTGAGATCGCCGGCCGGGGCGATAATGTCATGCTGGGCTATTACAAAAATGAAGAGGCAACCCGTGAGGTCATCGATTCGGATGGATTCTTCCATACCGGTGACTTCGGCTATCTGGATGAAAACAATTTTGTCATCATCACAGGCCGCAAAGCCAATATCATCGTGACCAAAAACGGCAAGAACATCTTCCCCGAGGAGATCGAGTTCCTCCTGACCCAGCACCCTCTGATCGCGGAAGCGGTGGTCTCCGGCAAGGAACGGAAAGACGGGGACAGCCTGATTCACGCAGAGATCTTCCCTGACCGGGAAGCGGTCGACGAAGATCCTGAGCTCAAAGGCTTGCCGTTGACGGATGACAAGGTCAAAGACAAGCTGAACCAGGTGGTCAAAGAAGTGAACAGCGACCTGATCAGTTACAAGACCGTGCGCTCCATTTCGCTTCGCGATTCAGAGTTCCCCAAGACGACCGCAAAAAAGATTATCCGCCACTGACGGCGAAAGAACACGGATAAAGAAAATCCCCGGGCTTCGGGGATTTTCTTTATGTGGGCCGGTAAGAATCCTTTAGCTGAAC
>JAAZFK010000264.1 GCA_012511735.1 Clostridiaceae bacterium
CCGGTGCCGGGTAGCAGAAAAGTATTGGTGCGTTCCGGGTGAAGCCTTAAACGTTCGTCGATTAAGGGACGGTAATCGCTCTCTTTCAGGTAGGAATCGTTGGTGTGACCCAGGATCATGACGGGGAGGGAGAGGGAGGAAAGAGAGGCGAAATAATCCTGCTTCTCACTCTTGCCGACCGACAAGCGAATGGCATAAGGCGTGATCTCCGGCAGCCAGAAAAGCAGCTTCCGATTCTCCTGGCGGATGGCCGCGCTGATAAAGGCGTCGCTATTTCGGGCCGGAGAATCCGCGATCAGGGCGGCGATCCGGTCCAGCTTCTGTGAGGCCATTTGGGCAAGCTCCTCATCTTCCTCATCGTCCGTCTGTTTGCTCTCCAGTTCCAGCTCCTGGAAAGCCCTCATAATAGCCGTGGTGCCCGTCCCGAAACCGTAGAGGATCAGGGGGGAAGAGGGGACGTTACGGATGGCCCAGTCGATGGCGGCCAGCACATCCTCTTTTTCCGCGTAGCCGAAAGAAGCCATCTCACCACCCGACTCACCGCTGTGGCGAAGATCGAAGACCAAGCTGTAAAAACCCGCTTTGGACAGTTGCTTGATCAGGGCGGTCGAATCCAAGCCAAAGGGAAGCCGGTTGCCTCCCTGGTTGTGAACGAAAATGACCGTTCCCCGGTTGAGGCTCTTGTCCGGCTTGATCAGCCAGCCCTTGAGATTGATCTGACCGCCGCCCGAGGAGAAGCTGACGGACTGAAAAGAAGGCAGCATATTGGTGGCGTAGGGGGGAAGAGGATAGGAGGCCAGCTTCATCAGCCGGTCGGCCTTGACCAGGCTGGTCGCGGCCACAAGCGTGACAAAGGCAAGCAGGAGCGCCAGCAGGGTCAACAGAGGTTTAATCCTTGACCTTCTCCTTCTTCCTCGTACAACGTAAGCTCTGGATCTCACGACAAACTCCTTGCCCTCACGGCCTTCAGGCGGTACAATCGTAGACCGGTCCGCCAATCTATTGTACATTGATTGATGACAGCGGGGGAGTAGCGTGAATCAGAAAAATGAAAAACTAATCCTGGGAATTGAGACCTCCTGTGACGAGACAGCCGCCTCGGTGGTTGCCGACGGCCGTATGATCAAATCCAGCGTCGTCGCCTCACAGATCGACCTGCATGCCCGCTATGGGGGAGTTGTCCCCGAAGTCGCCTCACGCGAACACGTCAAATCCATCCTGCCGGTCATCGACCAGGCATTACAAGAAGCGGACATCAGCCTGAAAGAGCTGACCGCCATCGCCGTCACTTACGGGCCTGGCCTGGTCGGAGCGCTCCTGGTCGGCATCGCGGCGGCCAAAGGGCTGGCCTCGGCAAGCCAGCTTCCTTTAGTGCCTGTCCACCATCTGGAAGGGCACATCGCCTCCGCCTATTTAGCGGATCCAGGTCTGGAACCTCCGTTCCTGTGTCTGATCGTCTCCGGAGGCCACTCGAGTCTGGTTCAGGTGACCGGCTACACCTCCTTTGAAGTCTTGGGCAGAACCAGGGACGACGCGCCCGGTGAAGCCCTGGACAAAATCGCACGAACCATCGGCTTGGGCTATCCCGGTGGCCCCCTGATCGAAAAGGCCGCGGTGGGCGGCAAGCGGGATGCCTTTCCCTTGCCTGTCACCCATTTCCCTGATTCTTACGATTTTTCATTCAGTGGTGTCAAGACAGCGGCCATCAACTGGCACCAGAAATTGATGCGGGAAGCTGAAAAGGAAGGACGTGACTGGCCCTCGTCCTGCAGCCAGGCGGATTTTGCCGCCACCTTCCAGGAGACCGTCGTCCAGACCTTGGTCGGCCACGCGCGAAAGGCCTTGATTCAAGGCGGCTATCCCGCCCTGGTCATCGCCGGAGGCGTCTCCGCCAATTTACGCTTAAGAGAAGCCA
>JAAZFK010000265.1 GCA_012511735.1 Clostridiaceae bacterium
ATAGACAAAACGAGACGAATGGCAGAGGCGAAAGTCTTTCCCTTGCTGGTGCGCATGTCGGGACCGGCCATGTTTTCCATGCTCATCATGTCGCTTTACAATATCGTCGACAGTCTCTTTGTCAGTTCCATCTCCGAGATCGCGCTTCGTTCAGTCAGCATCATCTTTCCGGTCCAACAGCTGATGGTTGCCTTCGCGGTCGGTACCTCAGTCGGAGTCAACTCCTATGTGGCCAGAAGACTGGGAGCTGAAGATCCCGAGGCGGCCGGTTCAGCCGCTTCTCATGGTTTAGTCCTGTCCTTCGTCAATTCGCTCTTCTTCCTGGTCACCGGCTTCCTGCTGGCGCCCGCTGTCGTCAATTTATTCTCCAACCACGGAGAAGTCATCAGCGGCAGCGTCGACTACCTGAGGATTGTCACCATGGCCTCCATCGGCCTTTTCTGGCAGATCCATTGTGAGAAAATCTTCCAGGCCACAGGCAATATGACGCGGGCCATGTACATCCAGCTGCTAGGGGCGCTTCTCAATATTGCGCTGGACCCGATCCTGATCTTTGGCTGGTTCGGCCTGCCTGCTATGGGCGTCCGGGGCGCGGCGGTCGCGACCGTCATCGCCCAGATCATCGCCGGCGCCATCGCCGTTTACCTGGTGCTCCGCAAGGAGACTGTGATCAAGGTCACCCTCAAGAGCTTCCGTTTTCAAAAACACATCCTGGCGGGCATCTATCGCGTGGGGCTCCCTTCCCTGGTCATGCAGTCCGTGACGGCCATGGTGGGTATGGTCTTCAACATGATTATCCTGCCCTTTTCGGAGATCGCCATTACGGTCCTGGGTGTCTACTTGAAGCTCGAGTCCTTTGTTTTCATGCCGGTATTCGGCATAGGCCAGGGTATGCTGCCGTTGATGGCCTACAACTTTGGCGCCAAACGGTATGATCGTGTCCGCCAGACCTTGAAAAGCGGCCTGATCCTGATGGCGGGCATCATGTCCTTCTCGATGGTTCTATTCCAGTTGATCCCGCGCCTTCTTCTTGCAGCCTTCAACGCGACGGAAGAGATGTATACCATGGGGATTCCGGCCTTCCGGAACATCTCTTTGTGTTTCATCTTCGCCGGCATCGCCATTATCCTGTCCATCTCATTTCAGGCTTTGGGCAAGGGAACTTACAGTCTTTTCATTTCGATTTTCCGGCAATTGGTCTTGCTTTTGCCCCTGGCCAGGCTCTTCGCTGTCTGGCACCTCGATTATGTCTGGTATTCCTATGCCATCTCGGATCTGGGCGCGGCCCTGATGGCAATCTTCCTCTTCCGCCGGCTGTCCTCCAGGATTATGCCGGCAACACGGGAGGAAGAGGAGCCGGGCCTGAGCCGTGAAGCTGCCTAACGCAAAACGGCCTTCTCAAAATATTCTCTGACATCTATCCCCGGAGGAGTCACTCATTTACAGTGCTGCCATCTTCTTTTGGACGGGCAGAAAGAGGTTTGCAAAAGTGAATTGAAACTGGTCAATTTGACAGGGAACCGTCGGGAACAGAGGAGGGTTCCCTTTTCTATCTCGTGATATAGTGATTAGAAGATTAGCGATGCAGGCGCCGGGGTCAGGCGCAGCGGATGAGGGGTTACAGATGGCGACCAAGTATGTTTTCGTGACGGGTGGTGTTGTATCGGGTCTAGGTAAAGGGATCACGGCAGCGGCCCTGGGCAGGTTGTTGATCGCCCGGGGGCTGAGTGTCCGCATCCAGAAATTTGATCCCTACATCAATGTGGATCCTTCCTTGATGAGTCCCACGCAGCACGGCGAGATTTTTGTCACGGAAGATGGCGCGGAAACGGATCTGGACATCGGCCACTATGAGCGTTTCACGGACGTGGATCTGACCAGCGAGAGTGACATTACCTCGGGGCGAGTCTATCTGAATGTCATCAACCGAGAGCGGTCAGGAGGCTACCACGGCGGAACCGTCCAGGTAGTACCTCATATCATCAACGAAATCAAAGACCATGTCTATAAAGTCTCGGAAGAGGGACAGGTGGATGTGGTGATCTCCGAAATCGGCGGGACGGTCGGTGACATCGAAAGCCAGCCCTTTATTGAAGCCATCCGTCAAGTCAGCAATGAAGCCGGCCGGGACAATTGTATTTTCATCCACGTCACCCTGCTGCCCTACGTGAAAAAGCCGGGTGAGATTAAGACCAAGCCGACGCAACACAGTGTACAGAAGCTTCTTTCATTCGGAATCCAGCCTGACATTCTGGTATGCAGGACTGAGATGCCCCTGGATGAAGCCATCAGGGAGAAACTGGCGCTCTTTTGCAATGTGCGCATGGACTCCGTCATTCCCAACCTTGATTGCAGTTCAGTTTATGAACTGCCACTGACCTTTGAGAAAGAGGGCTTCGCCCGGGTCGTCTGTGAACGGCTGGGGCTGGATCCAAGGGAACCTTATCTTGACGACTGGGAATCACTGGTAGAACGGGCCAGGGCGCCTCGGGAACGGCTGGATCTGGCGCTGGTTGGAAAGTACACGGAGTTACAGGACGCGTACTACAGTGTCATTGAAGCACTCGATCACGCCGGAATCGCCCTCGGTGTTGAGCCGGTCATTGACTGGGTGTCCAGCGAAGAGCTGGAAGGCTTGTCAGCATCGGAGGTCGACGAGCGTTTGGGCGGCGCAGACGCCGTCATCGTCCCCGGCGGCTTCGGTCGCAGGGGCATGGAAGGCATGATTCAAGCCTGCCGAAGCGCCAGGGAGAGAAAGATCCCTTTGTTTGGGATTGGCCTGGGTATGCAGATGGCCGTTGTTGAACTTGCCCGAAACCTGGCGGGCATTGAAGACGCCCACACTGATGAATTTGGTTCGGACGGCCCGGATATCTTTTATTACGCCGGTCTGGACGATACAAGCCGCGACAGTCTGGATCGCATCCCCTTTTGTGAACGGCCCATGCGAAAAGGTGCCAGTCCCATGATCATTGAGCCGGGCACCATGCTGGCAGACATCTATCAGGCAGAAGAGATATCCGAGCGCCATCATCACCGCAGGGAATTCAATCCCGCCTATTCCGGTGTCCTGGCGGCGGCCGGTCTGCGTTATTCAGGAATGTCACCGGACGGGCGTCTGGTGGAGGCCGTTGAATGGCCTGATCATCCCTTCTGGCTCGGAACGATTTATCATCCTCAGTTCAAATCCCGTCCGACCCGGCCACATCCGCTTTTTCTGGCCTTTCTTGACAAGGCGATTGGACATAAGAAAGGAGCTGTCTAATGGCACAGCTTATTCCCGAACTGTCACGCACTTTCAGTGAGTACCTGCTCCTGCCCAACCGGACCACCCATGACTGTACGCCGGATCGCGTCCGCCTGGAGACCCCCCTGGTCCGTTTTGGGAAAGGAGAAACACGTAGTCCCATTACACTCAGTATCCCCCTGGTTTCCGCCATCATGCAATCGGTCTCCGATGATCGCATGGCCGTCGCGCTGGCGCGTGAGGGCGGTCTGTCATTTATCTTCGGTTCGCAACCGATTGACCGGCAGTGTGAAATGGTCAGGCGGGTCAAAAAATTCAAAGCCGGCTTTGTCCCGAGTGACACCAACCTGCGTCCGGACGATAAGTTGTCAGATATTGTCAGATTGAAGAAAAAAACAGGCCACTCGACGGTCCCCATCACGGAGGATGGCACATCGACCGGCAAGCTGCTGGGAATCGTGACCAGCCGGGATTACCGGATTTCCAGGCTGGACCCGCAAACACCGGTCAGGGCCTTCATGACTCCCATTGAAGAGATCGTCTACGGTCGCGAGGGCATCACCCTCTCTGAGGCCAATGACATCATCTGGGATCATAAGCTGAACCAGCTGCCCATTCTTGATCAGGAGGGACGCCTGGTATCCCTGGTTTTTCGCAAGGATTACGATGCGCATAAGGAAAATCCGGGAGAGATGCTGGACGCGCACAAGCGCTTGCTGGTCGGCGCGGGGATTAATACGCGTGACTACAAGGAGCGGATACCCGCTCTGCTCGATGCCGGGTGTGACGTGCTTTGCATTGACTCTTCCGATGGGTTTTCCGATTGGCAAAAAGAGACCATCGAATTTGTCCGGCGCGAATATGGACCGGATCTGCCCTTGGGCGCCGGCAACGTTGTCGACGAAGAAGGCTTCCGTTTCCTGGCGGAGGCGGGCGCTTCCTTTATTAAGGTAGGAATTGGCGGCGGCTCCATCTGCATTACCCGTGAACAGAAGGGGATTGGCCGCGGACAGGCTTCCGCCCTGATGGATGTAGCCGCAGCACGGGATCGCTGGGCAGAGGAAACCGGCACTTACATTCCGATCTGTTCGGACGGTGGGATTGTCCATGATTATCATATGGTTCTGGCGCTGGCCATGGGGGCTGACTTCCTGATGCTGGGGCGCTACTTCGCCCGATTCGACGAAAGTCCGACCCGGCGGGTGCTCTTCAACGGAACCTATGTCAAGGAGTATTGGGGTGAGGGTTCCAACCGCGCGCGCAACTGGCAGCGCTACGATGACGGCGGAAGCGGTCAGATGCACTTCGAGGAGGGTGTGGATTCCTATGTGCCTTACGCGGGTAAGTTGTCGGATAACGTCCTGACCACCCTGGCCAAGATCAAGGCCACCATGTGTGCCTGCGGCGCCCTCGATCTGGATCAGCTCCAGGAGAAGGCGCGGCTGGTGGTCGTGTCACCGACCAGCATTGTGGAGGGCGGCGCCCATGACGTGATTCACAAGGAAAGTGACATGGGAAGTTGATAAGCGGCCATATCCGGGTATAATAGGCCATTGATAATGATAGAAAAGAGGACACGACAGGGCATGGCTGACACAGTCTATGAGATGACTTACGGAAAAATTCGCGAGTACCAGCAGGAATTGGAAGATCGCAAGACCCGCGTAGCGGCGGAGATCGCGGAACGGTTGAAAGAAGCCAGAGCTCACGGGGATATTACGGAGAACTCTGAATTCGATGACGCCAAGCAAGCATATGCCGATAATGACTTGCGTATCATGGAGATCGAAGAAATCCTGAAAAATGCCAAAGTGATCGATGAGAAAGGCATCAGCAGAACCCGGGTGACTTTAGGCGGCAGGGTGCTGCTTCGCAATGAAGAGAACGGTACAGAGCAGGAATACATGGTTGTCTCCGCCAAGGAGGAGGACATCCTGATTGGCAAGCTTTCAAGCGAATCCCCGGTGGGGCAGGCGATTCTAGGGAAAAAGAAGGGGGATGTCGTCGAGGTGAAAACACCTGTCGGCATGCTCAGGTATTCGGTTGTGCGTATCTCAAAGCCGAAAGGGTTGGATGAATGACCAATGAAAATGAACAGCCTGAACGGGAGGATTCTCTCCCAGAGCAGATGAGGATTCGCCGCGAGAAGCTCAATAAGCTTCTGGAAGAAGGACGCGATCCCTATCTGATCACCCGCTGTGAAGTGACCCACAGAGCCGGTGACATTCTTTCAGCTTTTGAAAACCTGGAGGACGAAACGGTTACCATCGCCGGCCGCCTGATGGCCAAGCGGGGGATGGGCAAAGTATCTTTTTCCGACCTGCGCGACCGGACAGGTACCATCCAAATCTTCAGCAGGCTGGACAATCTTGGTGAAGAAGCTTACCAGGCCTGGCAAGAGCTGGATCTGGGTGATTTGGTCGCCGTGACAGGTCAGGTGTTCAAGACCAGAATGGGGGAGATCTCCGTCCGCAACAGCGACTGGACTTTGCTGGCTAAATCCCTGCGGCCCCTGCCGGAAAAATTCCACGGACTGCGTGACACGGACACCCGCTACCGCAAGCGATACCTGGATCTGATGGTCAATACGGATGTTCGGGACACCTTCGAAAAACGAAGCCGGATTATCCGGCTGATCCGCGAAGAACTTGATCGGAGAGCGTATCTTGAAGTTGAAACCCCTCTGCTCAACACGGTGGCGGGAGGGGCTTCAGCCCGGCCATTTACCACACATCACAACGCGCTTGACCTTGATCTTTTCCTGCGTGTATCACCCGAACTATATCTCAAACGTCTGATTGTCGGTGGGATGGAGCGGGTCTATGAGATCGGCCGGCAGTTCAGAAATGAGGGGATGAGCACCAGGCACAACCCTGAATTCACCATGCTGGAACTCTACGAGGCCTACGGTGATTATCACACCATGATGGAGATCACTGAGGCGCTTTTCTCCCTTTGTTGTCTTGAGATCAATGGCAGCCTTGAGATTGACTATCAGGGCAGGCAGATCTCTTTGAAACCGCCCTTCCGCAGGTTGTCCATGATTGACGCCGTCCGCGAGCACACCGGGCTGGATTTCAATTCCTATGAGACAGATCTGCAGGCCAGGGAAGCTGCAAGAGACTACGGTCTGGAAGAAATCGAAGAGAATATGAGCTGGGGAGAGCTGCTGAATGCCTGTTTTGAAACATACGCGGAAGAGCACCTGATCCAGCCGACTTTTCTGATTGATTATCCGATCGAAATTTCCCCTCTGACCAAGATTAAACCCGGAACAGGGGGCAGACTGACCGAGCGGTTCGAAATCTTTGTGGTGGGACGCGAGCACGGCAACGCATACAGCGAGCTCAACGACCCCTTTGATCAGAGAAGAAGATTTGCCGACCAGCAGCGTCGCCGGGATGAGGGTGATGAGGAGGCTCAGTTGCCTGACGAAGATTTCGTGGAGGCGCTCGAATACGGGATGCCGCCAACCGGTGGTTTGGGAATTGGCATTGACCGCCTGGTCATGCTCCTGACCAACCAGCCTTCCATCCGGGATGTCCTGCTCTTTCCTACCATGAGACCTCAGGATGGATGATCGAAGACCAAAAGAGGATAACCGGCCGGGATCCTGGCAGACTTTTGTTGATAAGTGCCGTGCATGTCAGAACTGTGATCTGGCCGCTACCAGACAGAATGTGGTTGTCTGGCGGGGAGGAGTTCGTGCTCCCCTGATGATCCTGGGTGAAGGACCCGGCGCTGACGAGGACAGGCAGGGAATCCCCTTTGTCGGTCGCTCGGGCCAGTTGTTGGATTTATTGCTTACCAGTTTCTCGTTCAAGCCCGAAGACTATCACATCTGCAATATCGTCAAGTGCAGGCCGCCGGGCAACCGGACGCCCAGCCGCGAGGAAGCTGCCGCCTGCAGACCGCTGCTCAAAGAACAGATGCTGTTTGTCAGGCCGGCTGTTTATCTGCTTATGGGAGCAACTGCTTTTCGCTATTTTACCGGCTCGGATGAAGGGATTACCAAGGCCAGGGGCATCTGGACCGTTTCCAATAAATGTCACGTCATGCCCACCTTCCACCCAGCCTACGTTTTGCGTGATCCTTCCAAAAAGGTGGATCTTTGGCAGGATATGGCGGCGGTCAGGAAGAAGCTGGAAGAACTTGAATTGATCGAACCCGTCGACAAACAAAAATGAACATGGAACAGCTGCCAGGGACATTTCATCTGCGAACCGATATGACGCCCAAGGGGGATCAGCCGCAGGCCATCGCGGGTCTGGTCGAAGGACTTGGCCGGGGTGACCGGGGGCAGACGCTGTTGGGGGTGACGGGATCAGGCAAAACCTTTACCATGGCCAGCGTCATCGAGCGGACCCAGCGCCCCGCGCTGGTCATTGCCCACAATAAGACCCTGGCGGGGCAGCTGTGCGCGGAGTTCATGGCGCTCTTCCCTGATAACGCGGTCGAATTCTTTGTCAGCTATTACGATTATTATCAGCCGGAAGCTTATCTTCCCACCAGAGACCTCTACATCGAAAAAGATTCCTCCATCAATGATGAGATTGACAGACTCAGGCACAAGGCCAC
The DNA here is from genome assembly GCA_012511735.1 of Clostridiaceae bacterium. Classification (GTDB taxonomy): domain Bacteria; phylum Bacillota; class Clostridia; order Saccharofermentanales; family DTU023; genus UBA4923. The sequence goes on from JAAZFK010000265.1 coordinate 7,826, forward strand.
CTCGTCCCTGCTGGAGAGGCGTGATGTCATCGTGGTCGCTTCCGTCTCCTGCATCTATGGCCTGGGCGACCCTGACGACTACAAGAATCTGATGGTCAGCATCCGTCCGGGTATGGCCCGGGGCAGGGATGAGGTCATTGCGGATCTGGTCAGGATTCAATACGCCAGAAATGATTTTGATCTCAAACGAGGCACATTCAGAGTCCGCGGCGACACCCTGGATATTTTCCCCGCGTCAGAGGAAAATACCCTGACCCGCGTTCAGTTCTTTGGCGATGAAATCGAAGAGATCCGGGAAGTCGACGCCATCACAGGCAGGACCATCAAGGGTCGTAACTACGTCGCCATCTTCCCGGCCAGCCATTACGCCACTACATTGGAGAAGATGAAACGCGCCGTCATTTCGATCGGGGCCGAGCTGGAAGAGCGGTTGGAGTATTTCCGTCAACAAGGCAAGCTGATTGAAGCTTACCGGCTGGAACAGCGCACCCGCTACGACATGGAGATGATGATCGAAACCGGTTTTTGCAAGGGAATCGAGAACTATTCCAGACATCTGACCGGCCGGGCGCCCGGGCAAGCGCCGTTCACCCTGATGGACTTTTTCCCCGAGGATTATCTGCTTTTCATCGATGAGTCGCATGTCAGTGTGCCTCAGATCGGCGCCATGGTCAGGGGCGACCGCTCGAGGAAGGAATCTCTGGTCGATTACGGATTCAGGCTGCCTTCCGCCTTCGACAACCGGCCCCTGGCTTTTGACGAATTTGAAGAGCGGGCTGGACAGACCATTTATGTATCGGCCACTCCCGCCGCCTATGAATTGGAGCAGTCGACCCAGGTAGTCGAGCAGATCATCCGGCCGACCGGCCTGCTTGATCCGCTCATCTATGTGAGGCCGGTAGAGAATCAGATCGAGGATCTGATGGCCGCGATTCAGGAAACCACGAAAAGAGGTGAACGCAGCCTCATCCTGACCCTGACAAAGCGGATGGCTGAAGATCTGGCGGAGTTTTTCCAGGAGGAAAACCTGAGAGTTGAGTACCTCCATTCAGACATCGCGACGGTTGAGCGGCTGGACATCCTGAGAAAGTTGCGCAAAGGGGAGTTCGATGTGCTGGTGGGCATCAACCTGCTTCGTGAAGGTCTGGATCTGCCGGAGGTCTCGCTCATCGCTATTCTCGACGCGGACAAGGAAGGTTTCTTGCGCTCGACCACCTCACTGGTGCAGATCATCGGCAGAGCAGCCCGTAACGTCAATGGGCGTGTGATCCTTTATGCCGATGAAATCACCGCTTCCATGGAACGCGCCATCAGGGAAACCAACAGACGCCGGGAGATTCAAAGCGCTTACAATGATGCCCACGGCATTACACCGACCACCATTAAAAAGGAAATCCGGGATCTGATCGATACCTCATTTGAATTGGTCGCAGATGAACCGCTGGAGACGGCGGACGACATCGAACGCTACGACCGGGAGCTCGCCCGCTTGCCTTATGCCGATCTGCAGAAGCGGGCCAGCCGGATTGAGAAAGAAATGAAAGCCGCGGCTCGCCGCCTTGACTTTGAATTGGCGGCCATTTTACGGGATCAGCTGATCCTTGTGAAAGGGCATTTGGCAGGCTGATTCCACTTCCATATGCTAGACTAAATACAATGAAAATTGTCTTTTGTGAGGAGTTCGCTATGTCAAAATCACGCGCGCAGACTACCTATGAGAGCTGGCTTTCCAATCCCAAAATGGATGCCGAAACGCTCTCGGAGCTGGTTTCCATTGCCGACAAGCCGGAAGAAATCGAAGATCGTTTTTACCAGGAGCTTCAGTTCGGCACTGCGGGTCTACGCGGGATCATGGGGGCAGGAAGCAACAGGATGAATCCCTATACCGTGGCCCGAGCTGCGGAAGGATTCGCGCTTTATCTCGCTTCACTGGGCGAAGAGGCGTGCCGGCAGGGGATTGCGATTTCCTATGATTCCAGGAACAGGTCAAGGGAATTCGCGGAATTGGCAGCCTCGGTTTTCGCAGGCCACGGCATCGCCGTCCGTTTTTCGGATGAGTTGAGGCCTGTTCCCATGCTTTCGTACGCCATACGACATTTTGGCTGTATTGGCGGCATCATGCTGACCGCCAGCCATAACCCCAAACAATATAATGGCTTCAAGGCCTACGGCGCGGACGGCGCCCAGCTGGGACCGGAAGAAGCCGACCGGGTCGCAGCCATGATGGAAACGGTGACCGATCTGCCAGGCCTGCTTGAAACCATCAAGCCTTTTGAGCAAGTGGTTGAGCATCCCTCTTTCAAGCTGATGGGGGAGGATCTCGATCAGGTCTATGACGCGTCGCTGCTTGCCCTGACTTTGAACGACGATCTTGTCAGACAAAATCATGACATGCCGATTGTCTATTCTCCTTTTAACGGGACTGGCAATAAGCCGGTCCGCCGGATTCTCAGCAAACATGGATTTACCCGGGTGACAGTGGTTCCGGAACAGGAACTGCCTGACGGCAATTTCCCGACAACACCCACCCCCAACCCTGAGCTGCCGGAGACTCTGGAGCTGGCGATCGCCCAGGCACGCCAAACGGGCGCGGATCTGGTCCTGGCGACCGATCCCGACGCGGACAGAACGGGAGTGGCGGTCAGAGCGGGGGACGACTCTTTTGTTCTGCTGTCCGGCAATGAGATCGGCCTTTTGCTCATGGATTATATCCTGGGAACAAAAGCGGAGCGGCAGGAACTGGCTGAGCGATCATTTTGTGTGTCCACCGTGGTTTCATCCAGATTGACGCAGGCGATTTCAGCGCATTACGGTACAGATCTCTATCTCTCCCTGACGGGATTCAAGCATATTGCCGCAGAGATCCACAAGCACGGTGATCTTGGTGGAGGAGTCTTTCAATTCGGTTATGAAGAGAGTTTCGGCTATCTGCTCGGCACCCGGGTCCGGGATAAAGACGCGGTCGTTACCTGCCTGATCCTGGCCGAGATGGCCGCTGTCTCCGCGGCTGCGGGAGAAACCCTGATCGACCGGCTGCAGGCCCTCTACAACAAGTACGGGCAAGCGGCGGAAAACACCATTTCGATCATCCGCGAGGGCAAGACGGGTCTGGAGAAGATCGCCAGCGTGATGGACGCCTTAAGGAAGAATCCTTTCCAGGGCTTTGAACAGCTGGGCGCAGTCAGCCTGTCGGACTTCCAGGAAGGAATCATCTCCCGCGTCGACACGGGTGATCGCCGGGCGCTTGATTACCCCGAAAGCAACGTGCTCCTTTACCAGCTACAGGGGCTTGATTTCATGTGCGTCAGACCCTCGGGCACCGAACCCAAAATCAAGATCTATTTCGGTTGCTATGGAGAGGATCTGGATGTCTGTCAGAAGAGACAGAAAACTTACGAATCAATTGTCCTGGATCGTGTCAACCACCTCCTGGATCCCTAAGCTGCCTGCCGGCACCACGAATTGAGACAGCATGGCCTTCACTCATCTGCATCTACATACTGAATACAGTCTTCTTGATGGCGCCAACCGCATCCATGAGCTGCCCGGCCGCCTCAAGGAACTTGGCATGGATGCCTGTGCCATCACTGACCACGGGTCCATGTACGGAGTCCTGGAATTTTACAGGACCATGAAGGCGAATGGGATTCACCCCATCATCGGCTGTGAGGTTTACGTAGCCCCCCGCGGTCACATGGACAAAGACGCTGCCCTGGACCGTGATCCCTACCATTTGATCCTGCTCGCGGAAACCAACACCGGCTACGAGAATTTAGTCAAATTGGTGTCCGCCAGCCATGTGGATGGTTTCTATTACAGGCCCAGGGTTGATATGGAATTGCTCGCGCAGCATCAGGAGGGCTTGATCGCGCTTTCTGCCTGCCTGTCAGGACAGGTCCCGCGCCTGATTCTGGCTGGCGAGCAAGCGCAGGCAGTTGAAGCCGCCCTCCAACACCGTGACCTGTTCGGTGCCGAAAACTATTTTTTGGAAATCCAGGGTAATGGCCTGGCGGATCAGGCATTGGTCAACTCGGGCCTGGTCAGGATCAGCAAGGAGACCGGCATCCCGCTTGTCGCCACCAACGACTGCCATTACCTCCTGCAGGAGGATGCCTTTGCCCATGAGGTTCTCCTTTGCATGCAGACGGGCAAGACCATCAATTCGCCCGACCGGATGAGGATGGACACGGACACGCTCTACGTCCGCTCTCCCGAGGAGATGGAGACAATTTTCTCCAACCTGCCGCAGGCACTGGCCAATACAGAGCGGATCGCCGCCCGCTGTCAGGTGGAACTCAAAACCGGCCAGATTTCGCTTCCACATTTTGAGACCGGATCAGATGAGACCGCAGAAGAGCTTTTGAAAAGACTTTGTCGTGAAGGATTGGAGAAAAGACTCATCCAACGCCAGACCGGTATCCCTGAATCCGCCTATCTGGATCGTCTCGACTACGAGTTGTCGGTCATCAACAGCATGGGCTATACCGACTATTATCTGATTGTCTGGGACTTTATCCGCTTTGCCCATGAGAACGGTATCATGGTCGGTCCGGGACGCGGTTCGGGCGCCGCCTCACTTGCCGCCTACACACTTTTTATTACAGATATTGATCCGCTCAAATATGATTTGCTCTTTGAACGCTTTCTCAACAAGGAACGTGTCAGCATGCCTGACTTTGACATCGATTTTTGTTATGAGAGGCGGGGGGAAGTCATCGATTACGTCACCCAAAAGTACGGTGCGGACCATGTTTGTCAGGTCATTACCTTCGGAACCCTGGCCGCCCGGGCCGTGATCCGTGATGTCGGCCGCGCGCTCGATGTGTCCTACGCCGAAACCGACCGGATCGCCAAGATGATTCCAAACCAGCTCAAAATGACCATCGACCTTGCCCTTGAGATGAATCCCGACCTGAGGAAACTCTATGAGAGCGATGACGCAACCCGGCGAATCATCGATCTGGCCAAACGTTTCGAAGGCATGCCGCGCCACGCCTCAACCCACGCGGCGGGCGTGATCATCGCGGGAAAACCTGTCTGTGAGATCGCGCCGCTGGCAAGAAATGATGAGTCCATTGTGGTCCAGTTTACCAAGGACGATATTGAAGATGTGGGGCTGCTGAAGTTCGACTTCCTGGGTCTGAGAACCTTGACGGTCCTGCAGGAAACGTCCCGACTGGTGGAAGAGAAGACAGGCACCGCCATTGACTTCGACCGCATGACCTACGACGATCCGCGTATCTTTGAGATGATCGGGAGGGGAGAGACCGATGCTGTTTTCCAGTTGGAAGGCGGCGGTATGACTCAATTCCTGAAAGAGCTTCAACCTGAGTCTTTCGAGGATATCATCGCGGGTGTGGCGCTCTTCCGGCCGGGTCCCATGGAGCAGATCCCGCGTTATGTCAGCTCGCGTCATGACCCCAAGAAAGTGCGCTATGACTGGCCGATGCTGGAACCGATTCTCAAGGTGACCTACGGCGTCATTGTCTATCAGGAGCAGGTCATCCGTATCGTGCGGGATCTGGCCGGCTTCTCCTCCGCCCAGGCAGACAATGTCAGACGGGCCATGGGCAAGAAGATCGAATCCTTGCTTCAAAGTTACCGCACCCTTTTTATTGACGGCGGCGTCGATGAAAATGGAATCCCCGTCAAAGGTGCCAAGGCGAACGGTGTCCCGCGGAAAGTGGCCGAAAAACTCTTTGACGATATTTACGCCTTCGCAGGATACGCTTTCAACAAGGCACACGCGGCTTCGTACGCAGCCGTTGCCTACAATACCGCCTGGTGTAAATACTATTATCCGGTTGAATACATGGCGGCCATTCTCAACTCTCATCTGGGTGATCTGGGCAAGGCAGGTCAGTATATCCGGGTTGCTGAATCCATGGGTGTGGCCGTTTTGCCCCCGGATATCAATAAGAGCGGATTGCGGTTTCAACCGGAGGGCAAGGCCATACGCTTTGGACTCGCCGCGGTAAAAAATGTGGGCCGGGAAGCCATTGGCGCCCTGATCCAGGAACGTGACCAGAACGGGCCTTACGAAAGTTATGGCAGCTTCCTGCGGCGCATGTGCGATTCAGCCTTGAACCGCAAGATGATCGAAAGTTTGATTCGTTCTTCAGCGCTCGACTTCTTCGGCGTCGGCCGTTCGAAGATGATCGCGGTGATCGAGCCTTTTTGCGACAGCATCCTTTC
>JAAZFK010000266.1 GCA_012511735.1 Clostridiaceae bacterium
AGAGGTGGTCGCCATCGCTGAACGGTTCGGCGTGGGAGCGGTCCGCTACGCATACTTGCGCAACAGCCGGGAACGCGACATCGTTTTCTCCTGGGAGGAGATGCTGGATTTCGAAGGCGAGACAGCGCCCTACCTGCTCTACACCCTGACCCGCTGCGCCTCCCTGAGCCGCAAGGCACCTGCCGGGATGGCGGACCGGGTTTCGGGGATCACGGACGCGGAACTCGCCTTGCTGGTGACGGATCCGGAACAGGAGGTCATCAAGGAGATAGACCGCTTCGGCGCCTCGGTTGAGGCCGCCCGGCAAAGTTATGAACCCTCGGTCATGATCCGCCAGATCATGGCGCTGGCCAGGGCTTTCAATACCTTTTACCACCAGACCGTCATCCTGAAGGCGGGTGATCCAGACTTGGTCGCGGCCCGCCTGGCGCTGACGGACGCTGTCGGCCGCACCCTGACCGCGGGGCTTCGCCTGGCGGGAATCGAGCCGGTGGACCGGATGTAAGGCGGCAGGGGAGATGGCCGGCAAAACAGATGCTCAGGCATGGCTGGAAGAGGCGGACATCAATTCGCTGTCCCCGGTCGAGTCACTCAAGGCATGGTCTGACAAGGCGCTCTCACGGCTCCGCTTCAGCCTGAAGAAGGAAGAGCTGGCGGACCTGATCGGAGAGGCCCGGGATCAGTTTGCCCGGATTGATCTTCTTCGAAAAAAACTCCTGATCCGCTCTTTTTTCGATCCGGCCGACCAGGAGATCAGGCAGGCGCTGGAAGAGATCACCTACTATCTCCCCGAACTTCTTGCGGCCTATTCCGACTTTCTGTCAACCGCAGGTCAATCGTCCAAAAAAGTGCAGGCGGCTAGCGGGATTGGGGACGCTTTTTATTTAAGAGCCGGGGAGCTTGCCTCGTCTTATAAAAAAGAACTCCTGCCCCTGCTTCAAAAAGAAAAAACCCTGATCTCAGATCAGCTGAGACGGCTGGATGAATTGTCGCTCTCTTCCCTTCATCCCGGCGCGGTCAAGGGTGAAGCCAGGCGAATCCTCCAGTCCGTTTCCAGGGACCGCCGGATGCGGGCCTATCGTTCGCTGGCCAGCTGGATGGCCCGCTACCGGGATCAGGCCCGGCAGGAGTTTGTCGAATTGCACCAGACCCGCCGGTCTTTGGCGGAAGAGGCGGGTTTTGCGAGCTTTTTCGACTACACGCTCAGCCGGACGGGATTGAGCGGGGAGACCCGCAGCTCCGTGACCGTCTTCCGGCGGCTGGTGGAAGAACACCTGGCGCCGCTCTCCCTGCCTATCAGGCGCCTGCAATGGAATCGCCTGGCCATCACGGATCCCAAGCCCTGGGATCTGCTCTACCCCGCCTCCTTCGGCCTGCCAGCCCTGGATCCGTCCGCCTTCCCGCTTGAAGAGACCTACCTGGAAGCCCTGGGCTATCTCTTTTCGTCCAAGATCCCCCTCTTTGAAACCATGAAGGAAGAAGGCCGCCTTTCCTTCCACCTGGGGGCGGAATCCCGGGGGGACAGCTTCGTCCTCGACCCCTGCGCCCGGGGCCCCCGTGACGGCCTGCTCAGTTTTCATTTCCCCTCCATCAACCGGTCCTGTCTGCTCCTGCCCCAGCTGCCCCAGGAATGGTTCGCCGCCTGGGTCTTCGCCGAGACGGGCTCCGTCCTGCTCGATCAGTCGAGCGAAGACACCCTGCCCTGTCCGCTCGAACGGGCTGAGGATGAGTTGATCGGAGCGGTGGTCCGCTCCTCCATGTCCTTGCTATCCCAGCGGACCTGGGGGCTCTTCTATGGCAGGATGTCCCGCTACGCGCAGGAATATCACCTGACCGGACTGGCCCTGGATCTGCCCCTGATCTGCGCCCTGGATGAGATGGAAGAATTCCTGAGCCGGGCCCGGGTGACCAACCTGGATGTCTTCCGCCATGCCTGGAATGAAATCGCCAGGCGCTACCTCCTGCCGGGGACGGACGAGGAGCTGCCCGCCCTGATCCCGGCTGACGATCTCTGGCTCTGGTCGCCTCTGCTCTGGAACCGGCCCCTGACAGGAATTTTCGACGCGCTGGGCGCGGTCACCGTGCTGGGCACTCTGCCTCTGGGACGCCGACACCAGCTCCTGGAGACTTCCTTTGGCCGCCTGCTTGAGCAAAATGAAGTGCATGACCCCTGGATCAGACTGGCTGAAGCCGGCTATCCCTCCCCCCTGGAGGAAGAAACCGTCCGCAAGGCCAGCTTCGCCCTGGTCGATTACCTGGGGCTCTAGTCATGGAGATTCTGGTCGCCACCCACAACCGGGGCAAGCTGGAGGAGATGCGGGCCATTGCCCGGGGCTGGCCCGTCTCGCTTAAAGGCTTGTCGGAGACAGGGATTGATCTGGATGTTGAGGAGACGGGTCTGACCTTTGATGACAACGCCCTGATCAAGGCACGGGCGCTCTTTGACCGGTGGGCAGGCCCGGTGCTGGCAGATGATTCAGGCCTCTGCGTGGACTACCTTGACGGCGCTCCCGGTATTCATACGGCGCGCTTCGCGGGCCGGGGAGCCTCCGATCAAGCCAACTACCGGCTCCTGCTCGACAAGCTGGAAGGCGTGCCGGAAGAAAAGCGGGGGGCACATTTTCATTGTTCCCTGGCCCTGGTCAATCCGCAGGGAGAGGCGGTGTATCAGGGACGGACCGACGGCGGGATCGCGCTGGAGGCATCGGGGACAGGAGGGTTCGGCTACGACCCCGTCTTTATTCCCGAAGGGGAACACCGCACGCTGGCCTGGATGAGCCCGGAGGAGAAGAACGCGATCAGCCACCGTGGAAGGGCTTTAAGGCAGTTTTTGGAGGAGAGGTTTCCGCATGCGGATCCGTTGAGAAGAAGGCGTTGAGATGGCAAAACAAAAGAAATCCAAAGATACCTATTACATTGTCAGAGGCGAGGACTTGCCCG
>JAAZFK010000267.1 GCA_012511735.1 Clostridiaceae bacterium
CCGTCCGTCGTGACCAGGAGTCCTTGTTCAGCCTGCTTCATTTTTTCTCTTAATTCTCTGATTGGCCGGGTCAACCGATCGGATATGAAGAGGTAAAGAACAGCGGTGAAAACAAAACTGAGCACAACGACAAAGATGGTCACCGTCCGGATGGTGTAAGCGCTTTTCATCAAATCCTGAAGTTCAACCCTGCCAACAATCTTCCAACCCACTTCACTCAAGGTATTAAAGACTACAAATTCGCGCTTCGCGTTCATCTTCGCCGTGAAATGGCCTGACGATTCTTCAAGAATCCGATCGAGATTTTCAGACTTGAGTTCACACCGGTTCTCGTGGCTGTCTGAGCAGAAAATAGTGACAACCCCGTCATCCCCCTCGCTGATAATCGTGAAGTAACCAGTGTTGCCAATCCGAAGATCTTCCGACAGTACTTCAATCGCTCTTTTATCAATGTCAACAATGATGACCCCAATCACCTGATTGGTCGTCGGAATCACGACAGTGGTCCCTAAAGAGATCACCTCTTCTTCAAACTGGTCACGGGCGTAATCGATATGGCTGTTGGGAATAATCAGCAACTCATCCGGTTTGCTTAAGATCTTGTTGACAGTGCTGATGGAGTCCAGGTCTTTCCCCAGCTTATAAACCCCCTGGGCTTCGCTGATGTTGTTTCCGTTGAATCCAATGATATAAATCCCCTTGATCCACTGGTAGTCATCAAAGGTATCCCGGTAAAGCTTGAAGAGCTTGCCGATGTCTTTGGCGCTTTCATAAGTCGCCAGGCTCTCATTATCTTTTGCCGTGAGGAAACGGATGATGGCTTCACTTTGAATGATTTTGGAAAATCTTTCACCAATCTGAAAGGTGGAAGAGATGCTTTGGTTCAACTGTTCAGCAAGCTGAGTCGTCGATTCGATGGTTTTGGCTTCAATGGTTGAGTAAAACCGGGTATAGGAAACAAAGCCAACCACACTGAAAGGGATGGTCGTCAGAATAACAAAGATTGTGACCAGTTTGGTTTTCAAGCTCCTTTTGCTTATAAAACCAATCAGCCCTTTAATAGGATTGAGCATTGTCTCGCCTTTTATCTTGGATCAGTGATCCGACTTGGCCGATTGATGCTGCAAAACCGCCATTCCGGTGCGTTCATCTGTGATCAGGGTGTCGATGATCCCTGTCCTCAGCGCGCCGGTGATGGCTTCGACCTTGTCTTTGCCTACAGCGATGCAGATTACCTGCTTGGTCTCCTTCAACACTTCGACGGGAACACCGATGACCAGGTCATAGATATCACCCCGGATGATTTTCCCCGATTCTTCAAAATATCTGGCACAGATGTCGCCCGCGGCCATGTCCGCGATTAGTTGTTTGTGAAGTTCATGCTCACCGATATAGGTCTCCCGATCCAGCCCCCGGCTGGTCGGCGCGAAACCGATACCCGTCACCGCCAAATCCATCTGGCTCCACTTGTCCCTGATCATCTTCATGGTGGGTGTCTTGTCGAAGACCTCCCTCTCTTCCCTGGTAAAAGTGATAGCGGGCGCGTGAATGAATTGGGCAGTGCCATTCAGCTTATCAGCCAACACTCGCACCATCTCATTGAGCTGGTAATAGCTGGCGGTCTGGTCACTGCCGCCGATCAGCGGCAGGACGCTGATACCGTTCAAAGATTTATCCGTCCTGAAATGAGAAACGAATTCATAACAGGTACGTCCCCAGGCAAGGCCGATCGTCATCTGATTCTCAACCAATTGGTTGACCAGGTCGACTGCTCTTTGCGCGACAAGTTTCCTGAGAACGGGTATGTCCTGCACAGAGGTCGGAACGGCGATACAGGACCGCAGATGAAACTCCTCCGCAAGACGCGTCGACACATACTCATTATCCTGCAAAGGATTGCGGACATTGACCTCAACGATGCCCACTTCCTTTGCCTCTGTCAGGATCATGGAGATCAAGGATCTGGAGATCTGAACCTGTTTGGCAATTTCTTCCTGCTTCAGACCGTCGATGTAATACATCTGCGCCACTTTAACCATGAGGGCAATATCAAATTTCGTTTCCATTTTCTTCCTTTCCGACCCTTCTTCCAGAGTTGGAAACCGTCAGTCAGGGTTAATCGAGCACGATCTCAAGACGGTCGTCTCCTTCAAGCTCCCTGACGTGACAGTCATTCATGTAAGTTCTTTCAGGCAATATGCATAGTATGTTCACTTTTTGGCACTGGAAAGCGAAAGCCGCGTGGTGCCAGACCCCCGGCTTGACCACGACCAGGGTCCCTTTGGGAACACGGAAGACCTCGATCTCATCCAGGGGTGGTGACTCCGAAGAGACGGCAGGTCCCACATGCATCAGGATGTCTCCGTCCAAGGGAAGGATCGCTTCCGCACAGTAATTATGATACTCGGAGCAGTCAATCACAAAAGGTCTTTCCTGAACCTCGCAAAGCGAGAAAGAGGCCTGGGCCCCAGTCCCGAGATACTGCTGAGTGCAGTCCCGATAAAATCGGAAACCGGCTCCCTCAAAACAATAACCGTCAGGTGCCAGCATATCCGTGAAGCTTCCATACAACTGAAAGTCTTCCAAATTCAATTCTCTAAACTTGATCTGACGCATCGGGATTCTCCCTTTTACTTGGTGTCCTTCCCAAGCCCGCTGCCCGGAGAGCTTGAGAGGCGGCCTGTTTCTAAAGAGTAAAACTCATGTTGACATCCTTCACATTGTCAGTATATATTCATAATAACAAACGTTATAGAAAATGTTTAGACCTTGGAGGGTTCGTAAATCGATGGTATCACAGAATGCATCTGGGAAAATTGACCCCCACACAATTGACTCGATCGTCAAGGATGTGATCGATCAGTATGACTTATCCGGGAACGCTCACAAAACCGCAACGACCGCGGTGATCGGAGACTCTATGAATACAAATGATCGCGACAAACTGGCCAAGGCATTAGAGCATTCCATGATCACGCCGACCGCAACACCTCAAATGGTGGATCAATTTTGCGATGAGGCAATCCGTTATGGTTTTGTCAATGTCTGTGTTCCTTCCTGTTACGTCAAGCTTGCGGCAGAAAGACTTAGAAATTCTGGCGTTAAAACTTCGTCGGCTGTGGCTTTCCCTTTTGGCAATACCACCACCAGGATCAAGGTTGAAGAAACGCTTGAAATCATCGAAGACGGCGGTGTCGAAATTGACCTTCCCATCAATGTAGGTCTTTTTAAATCAGGCAATACGCAGTCCGTCAGCCACGACATCAAGTCCATCCTGGAGGCGGCGGAAGACCGGGCCCTGGTCAAGGTCGTCGTTGATTTGGGTCTCCTGTCAGAAGAGGAACAGATCAAGGTCGCTCTGATTGCCAAAATGTCCGGCGCCCCCTTCCTCAAGGTCGCTGCCGGTTCGAAACCTGGTGGAGTCACGCCCGAGATCATACGGATGATCCGGACCGTGATTGGCGACCAGATGGGGATCAAGGCCGACGGCGGGATCCGGGACCAACAGACAGCGATCAAGGTACTCGATGCCGGCGCCAATCGGATCGGAGCCAGTGGGTCCGTCAAGATTATTACCGGCGCCTGAGCCGTTTTTGGGGTGAGAAACCACAATTGGAAACAATTGCAAAAGGTATTACTTATATAGGAGGGTCTGAGATGGCCGTATCACTGAAAGAAAAAGTTTGTGTCGTAACGGGAGCAGCGAGAAGCATCGGATTGGCAATCGCCGAGATGTATTGTCAGCATGAAGCCAAGGTGGTCATGATTGATATCAATCCGCAAGTGGAAATCGAGGCCGAGCGCCTGGCTAAAGAGGGCTATCATGTCAAAAGTTATGTGCTGGACATCACCGACCGCGAAGCTGTCCTCAAAGTCTTCGACGAGATCTACAATGAAATCGGACCTGTCTATGCCTTGGTAAATAACGCGGGGATTGTTGATCAACGACCCTTCGACGAAATTACCTCCGAGCAAATGGATCTGCAGATGCGCGTCAATGTGAGCGGCACCCTCTTTTGCACTCAGGGCGCGATCAGGGGCATGAAAGAGAATAAAGCCGGCAAGATCATCAATTTTTCATCCAAGTCGGGAAAAACAGGTTCAGCCCTGATGGTTCATTACTCAGCAGCCAAAGGTGCCGTTATCGCATTGACTCAGGCCCTTGCCTTTGAATTGGCTGACCATAAGATCAATGTGAATTGCCTGTGCCCCGGAATCACAGACGCGACCGGCGTCTGGTCCGAGGTCAGCAAGGGTTACATCCACAACCTGCAAATGCCGCGTGATGAAGTTGTTGACCGCTTCACGGCCAAAATCCCCTTGAAGAGACTGACCGCCATTGAGGACGTCGTTGAATTCACACATTTCCTGACCGTTAGCGGCGATTATTGCACAGGCCAGGCCTTCAACATCACGGGTGGAAGGGAGATGCACTAAGTGAGCAATCAAAGCGATAAGAAAAAGTGTGTCGTCTATTACGCGCCGGGGGACGTACGAATTGAAGAAGGACCACCACCCGGCACGCCCGAACAGGGTGAAGTGATCATTGAGGTCGAATCTTGCGCCATCTGTGGAACGGACATTAAATCTTTCCGTGTGGGCAACCCCAGGATCAAGCCGCCCATGATCATGGGTCATGAATTCTGTGGTGAGATTATCGCCGTCGGATCAGGCGTCACCGATTACTCACCCGGGCAAAGGGTGACTATGGCGACCACCATCGGATGTGGTGACTGCGTCTACTGTAATCAGGGAAGAACCAACCTTTGCCGGAGTGCCGAGGCCATCGGTTTCCATTACCCAGGTGCCATGGCTCCCTACCTTCGCATACCCGCCAAGGCTGTCAGACAGGGACATCTGGTTGACGTTGGAGATCTGGACTGTGACCTGGCAGCGCTGGGCGAACCCCTCTCCTGTGTAATCAACGGACTGGGCCGCCTGCCCATTGAAAAAATCAAATCCGCCCTGGTATTGGGACTTGGCCCTCTGGGTCTCCTCCATGCTGTCACCCTGAAACAAAAAGGTGTCAGCCAGGTAACCTGCGTCGAATTTCCCGGAAGAAGAGCGGACTTGGCTCGCGAGATGGGATTCACCGTCATTGACCCCACCGATATCGATGACCGTTACCTGGAAATGACAGATGGTGAGGGATTCGATTTGGTCGTCATTACAGCACCAAGCAACCAGGTTCAGGCCAAGGCCGTCATGTACGCGAAAAAGGGAGGTTACGTCTCTTACTTCGCCAGCCTGCCCGTCGGGGATGAATACCTGAATCTGAACAGTCGAACTGTGCATTACAACGAGTTGATTGTATATGGGACGTCTGATTCAACCGTGGAACATGTAAAAGAAGCTGTCCGGCTGCTCAGGCAGGATCCGGATGCCTACAGACCGCTCATCACCCACGGCTTACCCATGGAAGATTTCCACA
>JAAZFK010000268.1 GCA_012511735.1 Clostridiaceae bacterium
GGATCGATCAGGGCGGGAACCAGCAACTTGCCCTCCAGATCGATGACCTGATCGGCTTCGACCGGCAATTGTTGGCCAATTCTGGCGATGGACTTACCCTGGCAATCGATATCCCAGAGGCCGTCGCGGTGTCTTAAACGGGCATTTTGAAGTAAGAGTGACATAAGGACACCTCCTAGCGCATGGGGTTTTTCAAAACAAGGATACCGGCATCCACCTGACCGATCTCGAAGGAGGGCTGGTCATGCAAGCGGATCTCTTCAAAGTGATCCAGGAAAGGTTGGACACCGGTCGTCACATCCCAACCGGCTTTTTTCTCACGGTAATGCATGGGTACGGTGACGGCGGGCTGGATAGCCTTGACAATGGCAGCGGCCTGATCCGCGTCAATGGTGTAGTAGCCTCCCACCGGAATCAAGATCACATCCAGCTTCTCCAGGCGGTCCAGCTGATCCTGATCGAGTGGATGACCCAGATCGCCCAGGTGGGCAATCCGCCTGTCTGCCAGCGTCACCAGATGGATTTTATTGGGGCCCCGCAGCCGGCCGCCTTCCGGGTCATGAAAGCTCTCGATCACTTCGACCCCGACATCAGGCTCACGACCGGTCAGCCTGACCCGGTTCCGGGCGTTATGGTCGTCGTGCTCGTGGGAAACCAGCACCAGGTCAGCTACAAGGTCGAGCTCACCATAACCCGGTACTTCAAGGAAGGGGTCAATGACGATCGACGCCTGTTCAGAACGGATCTCAAAACACGAATGACCGTGCCAGATAAGTTGGATTGGGAAAGACATGGAAGCGCTCCTTTCGAAAGGGCATAGGCCAGGATTTGCTTACAGTTACCAGTATACTCGACTCCGGACAGAGCCGGCAAAAGGTATACTAGTAAGAGTTGAGGGGAGTCGGTCATGGACAGCGATCAACTGAAATTTATTTGGCGGCAAATCAATGACAGACTCCTGTCGGTCGACTTCGAACGTATCTGGCCGGGATTCTCCTCTGTCGATTTCGCCCTCTACACACCTGACCTCATGTGCTTTAAAGACTCTCTCTCTCCCAGGCCTGACAGCTTCATCGGCAACACCTCAATCATGCATGAAGGGGCGCCCATCGCCATCTGGAATATGTCCTATACCGCCATTGAAGGAGACGATTCGCTCGACCGTCTGGCTGCCAACCTGATCCACGAGACCTTCCACGCCTTTCAACGACTCCAGGGGGAAACACGCTTTGCGCACGACCTGGAGCTGCTCCTCTATCCCTGTAACTCTCCCCTCGCAGGCTGGGCAAGGCGGGAGGCGGCGCTGCTGACCCGGGCGGTCCTGGATGAAAACCGTGAAAGGACCATGAAGGCGCTGACGGCCCTGGCCGCCATCCGGCGGGAAAAAGACAGATTAACTGGTGGCGCCACCCTCGATGAATACAGGGCAGAGACGACGGAAGGACTGGCTGAGCACGCCGGTTACCTGGGGCTCTGCCAGCTCAACCCCCCACTGGCCGATAAGCAACTCCATCGCTACAAGGAACAGCTTTGCCAGGCCGACACACTCCTTGATGTCCGCCGCCGCGCTTATTTCACCGGCACACTTCTGGCCATCGCCGCAGGTCGGGCGGGTCTTTCGGTGGTCCATGACCTCAGTGAAGAGAAAACTTTCTGGGACTGGCTGGCC
>JAAZFK010000269.1 GCA_012511735.1 Clostridiaceae bacterium
GCTCCTGACCCTGGTCGGTCAGGGAACCGGCCGGCATGGAGAAATTTTGCGCGGCCAGGATGGCGGAGATCATTTCCTTGGTGAGGACACCGTCCAAAGACGCCTTCTTCAAGGCCTGATCCCGTGCCTCCTCAAATTCAGCCATTTTCTCATCCAGGATGGTTTCGCCTTCGCTGAGCTTTTCCCTGGCTCTATCCATTTCCAGCTTTAAGACGACTTTTCCGACGGTGAGTTCCTGCTCTTTTTGGCCGAGTTCACCAAGTTTTTGTTCCAGGACCTTCTTGCCATCGGAGAGTTCCTGCTTTTTTTCGTCAAGAGCGGCGAGACCGGATTCGAGCTCGACCAGGCCGGCGGCCAGGAGTTGTGAGGTCTGATCCAGCCCCTCCTTCAGGTTTTCTGTCATCTGCAGGATTTCGTCGGGCTCAAGGGGACCGGTCTCTTGCAGCCTCTCTTCCATGGTCTGCAGCGCCGGCCCCATGGCATCCTTGATCGGCTGGGGGAGATTGCTGATGAGGGCCAGCAAACCGGCTCTTATTTCCCCTTGTTGCTCCAGCCAATCGGCTGCCGCTTCTCCGATATTGTTCTCCAGCTCATCCAGTAAACCTTTAATCGCTTTGATGTTGTTTTCCTGGGCGATCAACTCAATCCGTTTGTCCCGAAGTTCCGCTTCCGCCCGCAAGAGTTCCTTTTCACCGGCCAGGAGCTCATCTTTTGCCTGATCCAGCTGACGTCTGCCCTGACGGATTGCCTGCCCGCCCTGATCCAACCTTGAGGTCTGCTTTTGTTCCTCAGCATCCAGCTTGTCCAAGCCTTCTTCCAGTTCGGAACGGGCGTCCAGAAGCTGATCCTCTGCTTCCGACAGCTCCTTGTCCACCTTGTTGAGCAAACGCTTATTCAAGTCGGTTAACTTGTCGGACTCCAGCAGCACCTCAACGCGCTCTTCCAAAAGGCCCGTGGCAGAAACGGAGGCCAGTCCGGGGATGCTTTCCAACTTGGGGATGACGTCTTCTTGTACTTTCTGAGAGATTTCAATCATGTCCATGTCCTGGATGTCGACGGAAGCGATCATGATGGGCAGCATGTCGGGGTTGAGCCGCATCAGCATGGGTGATCCGATCCCATCCGGCCAGGCTGACTTGACCAGATCCAGAAGACCATTGATTTCGATTGTGGCGGAATCCATATTGGTATCGTTGTTGAATTCCAGGATGACGACTGAAGAATTCTCACTTGAAACCGAATTGATGTGCTTGATGTTGCTGACGGTCGCCATGACCTGTTCCAGCGGCTTGGTCACCACGACTTCAACTTCCTCAGGGCTTGCTCCCGGGTAGGAGGTCATGACCAGGACATAGGGCAGATCAAAACTGGGGAGAAGATCCGTTTCCAGATTAAGAAAGGAAATGATGCCCAGAATCAGGACGAGTACGACCGCTACCACCACTGTATAAGGTCTTTTGACACTGAATTTTGCTAGCACGAATCGATCGCCTCTCAATCAATCAGGATCCGACCGACTGGTCAGTCAACAAGCATCATCTTAACACAGGGGGAGATCAATCGGGAACAGATTATTTTCTAAAGCGGTTTGATGGGCTGGCAGACATCGACCCAGTCGACGGGCTTGGCCAATCGCTCCAACTCCTCAAGGGTCAGCTCAACCAGGCTGTTGGAACTGCCGGCGCCCGGATAGATAATCCGGTTCGCCTTAATGGATTGATCCAGGTAAACAGGAACCCCTTCCTTGACGACAAAGGGGCAAACGCCGCCGACCTGGTGACCCGTGTAAGCGGGAACCTGTTCTGCGGGGATCATGGAGGGCCGCCGATGGAAGCGGGCCTTGAATTTGGGGTTGGAGACTTTCACATTTCCAGCACAGACGACCATGAGGGCTTGCTGGTCGACCAGGAAGGTCAGGGTCTTGACGATTTGTCCTGTCTCACAGCCAAGCGCCTGCGCGGCCAATTCCACAGTGGCACTGGACTGGGTCAACTCCCTGACTCGGTCACCCAGACCGGCTTGATCAAAAAACTCCTTCACCCGACTAAAAGACATACTGTTTTCCTTCCATTGGTTCCAATACAACCAGAGCCATGCTACCGCAAGGTGATGGCCCATGTCATTGTTTAATGAAAATTACCTTGTTTTCCGCCTGCCCTTTTCATCAAAATTCGCTTTCAAGGCTCTTTCAACCGGGACGATGGACAATATCATGAGAACCAGTTGAATAGCCGTCAGGATCAGGCTTACCCGATTAAAAAGCTCGATTGGCTGATTCAGCAAGATGAGCATGAGAATGAGGGAAGGGATCAGCATAAGAAGTCCCCAACGGATCCAGATCATGCCCATGGTTCTGTTGGCAAAGATCCAGGTGTCGTCGTTGATGGTGGATCGCCGGGTTCGGTAACCGATCAGATAGTTGATGGATCTTGGCGCCCATCGTCTGAAGATCAAGCCGGTTGCCAGCATGATGGCGGGGATGAGTAATGTGGCTAAGAAAGGCATGGCTCTTACAGATTCCGCCTCCTTTTTTGTTTTAAAGAGATGATCGTTCCCGGAAAAGCTACCGTCTTCAATTCTACCTCAGACCCTTCATCGGAGCAGGAATGCAATGATTGCGTGAATCGTGACAGATAATGAGTCGATACATGAAGCGATCGTGGTATCGTTCCATTTATCGTCGTGAGCAAGCAGGAAGGGATCCCGCCAGTTATTACACCTTGGTCTAGCAGGTCTTGATCAGGGATCTTCTTCAAGCTTGCCTGTCCTGCCCCCTAAGGGGAGATCAGCGCTCCTGACTCGCTGGCCAACTCCCAGAAACGGTCATGGATGGCTCTTTGAGCCCTGTGGTCAATGAAACGCATGGAGTTGTCATAGGCGTAAATACGCTCGCCGGAGGCATAGTCGACGAGCAGGCGGGAACCATATCGATCCGGCAGCCCGTTGGTATGTCTGTCGATTCCATTGTATCCGGCCAGCTGGTGCTGTTCGGCCAGTGCCTGCAGGTCTTTGAGCGCGTCAAGGGGTGCTTCAAACTCCAATGCCAAGGTTTCTGTAAAGCCGTCATACCCTGTCATCCGGCATAAGGCGGTCTGCTCACCCGCTTCAATCTCGGCAATAAAATAAAAGTAGCCCTCTTCCTGCCTTTCGTTGAAGCTGAATTCACATTCGAATCGCAAGATTTCCTTTGATTGGATGGTTTTGGGCGCGTCCCAGGATCTGTCTCTCAAGCCACCCGGCATGTCCTCTTTTTTGATTACGTCTTTTTTAATCACTTCTTTTCCGGCGCAGGAAGTAAGAAGCGCCAGTATCAGCGCCAGGCCGACAGCTAAAAAGATCACCTTTTTCATCCTTTGCCCCTCCTGTCGCCCAGCTTATCACAAGGGCAAAATGAAGAGGGGGAATCTGGTAAATCAATGTAAATAAAAACGGGCGGGAGATCGTTGGTCTCCCGCCCGTTTTAGGCATGAATTGTTTTAAACTTAGATTTTGAGCGCCAGGCGATAGCTGGTATGGAAGGCATCAAATATCTTACCCGCGCAGATCGCATCGCCTACCAGGTAAGCTTCCTTACCGGCCGTTTTCAGCTCGTCGTAGAGGCCTTGTTCAGCCTTAAGACCCAATGCCAGAATGACTGTATCCGCGGAAATCTTTTGGTTGCCTGTCTTTGTCTCGACCATAATCCCATCGTCCAAAACTTCGGTCAGCCTGGTATCGGTCATGATGCGCATATCGGTTTTAGCGATTCGTTCGCTGTAAGCCAAAAAGTCCGTTACAGCAACGCCATTCATGATTTGCGGCAAGAGTTCGACCAAGGTCACTTGGTGGCCCCGTTCTGCAAGGTCAAGGGCGGTTTCACTGCCGACCAGACCTCCGCCAACCACAACCACCTTTTTGCCAATGGCATCCATCTTGTTGATGGCAGTGAGTGAATCGACCGCAATCGGCTTATCGACACCTGCGATCCTGGGAATAATGGGGGTGCTGCCGGTTGCGCAAATCACCGCGTCAAACTGATCCAGATCCTCTATACCCGCGCGTCTTTGCTCGACGGGGATCCCCAGCTTTTTCAGCTGTGTTACCTGGTATTTAATCAGTGGAAGAATATCTGATTTGAATTCGGGTGCTGCGGCTTCGTTCAGTAGCCCGCCCAGGATGCCCCTTTCTTCAAACAAAGTGATATCGTGTCCCCGAAGTTTTGCCACACGCGCAAACTCCATTCCGGCAGGCCCGCCGCCGACGACGGCGATTTTGCGGCTTTTGTCCGCGGGCTTGATCTTAAGTTCTCCCTCGCGGCTGATCACAGGGTTGAGCGCGCAGGTGACCGCCTTGTAGGTGAAGAAAGTACGCTCCAGGCAGCCTTCATTGCAGCGGATGCAGGGACGGATATCCTCCGGCCGATCGGCAGCCGCCTTGGCGGGCCATTCGGGATCCGCCCACAGGGGGCGGCCCAGGCCGACGAAGTCGCCGCCTTCGGTTGTCAAAATCTCCTCTGCGTATTTGGGCAAGGTAATGGAGCCTGACGCAATGATGGGTACCTTGACATGCTTTTTGATCTCACGTGCCGCCCAGGCGTTGTGGCAGACCTCGATGGCCATGGGTGAAACCTGGTGAATCATGGTATGGTGGTCACCGCCTGAAACATGGATGCCATCGATTCCTTCTTTTTCCAATGCCTTTGCCAGTTCAACGGTCTCCTCGATGGGAAATCCATCCGGCTCGTAATCGGTTCCGCTCAGGCGAATGGTAACGGCAAAGTCAGGACCCACTTTTTTTCTTACATCGCGCAGGATTTCCAAATAAATCCGCATGCGGTTTTCCAGGCTGCCGCCATAGAGATCATTTCTTTGGTTGGTTGTCGGCGAGAAAAAGTTGGTAAGCAGATAACCATGGGCGCCATGGATCTCTACAATTTCGAAACCGGCTTGTTTGGCGCGTAACGCCGCATCACCGAAGGCATGCACGATGTCCTGTATTTCTTCAATGGTTAAGACATGTGGCACCGATTGGATCCCGTACTGATCCCAAAGTTTGGGCCAGGGGATGGCGGACGGCCCGCAAATGGGCTGGGTGCCCAGAAACTTCTGGCGGCCACAATGCTCAATCTGGATGGCGGGCACCGCACCATTTTCGCGGATGCACTCAGCCAGCCAGGCCAGACCGGGAATATGTTCATTGTTGGAGATGCCCAGATGACAATGGGCGGATTTTGCGCCGATATCATCCACATAGGCATATTCTACAATGATGCATCCTGCGCCGCCCGCGGCCTGATCGGAGTAGTAGCGAATCGCCCGTTCCGAAACCGTGCCGTCCATGTTGTTCATGCCTGACGATTGGGGTGCTTTAAGAATGCGGTTTTTGAGTGTCACATTGCCAATTTTGGCGGGGGAACAGAGTGTTGGGAACATCTTCGACATAGGATAGCTCGCTTTCTTTTTTCCTTACCGCTACCGTATACTATCTGACGAAGGTCATACTATATCGTGTGATATAGTCGGGTCGAAAGAGGGAAGCGGTGGTGAAGAGATCCTTTAATCCGATCACTTATATCCTTGAAGACAGCCTGGCTCCTTACCGATCCTTTATTCTGGAGCATGGATCAAAACCTCACCATTATCCAAGTGGTACGATTTTCAGCCAAAGTGGCGACGTGGCAAGATACCTCTACTTTATGCTGGATGGAATCGTAAAAGTGTCCACCACCAACCAACGCGGTTATGTTCGCATTATCGGTTTTCATAAAGACAA
>JAAZFK010000270.1 GCA_012511735.1 Clostridiaceae bacterium
GGCCCCGACGGGTCTTTATCACTCCAGAAGAATTACGAAAAGAGAAGAGATGATGGTGAAGGTTGTACACGGTTTGCAGGGAGTTCCCGGTGAGCAAAGAGGGATCGCGCTTGGCGTTTTTGATGGGGTTCACCTGGGACATCAGGCCCTGATCGCGTCACTGATCGAGGTCTGTCGGAAGATCGGACTGCGCCCCGCGGCGCTGACCTTCTCATATGAAGGAGGATTCGGTTTTGACCGGCGTCCCCTGGGTCATGAGTTCATAATGACGGACGAAGAGAAATTGAAGGCGCTGGGCAAAACTGGACTTGAGGAGATCTTTCTGGTTCCCCTGGCTGATGAATTTCTCCACCTGTCTCCGGCTGCCTTCCTCGATGAAGTGGTTGTTGGTACGCTTGGAGGCCAGGTTCTTGCCATCGGGGAAGATGGACATTTTGGCTGGCGGGGCCAGGGGGACGCGGCCTTTCTGGAAAGCTACGGCGCTCCACGCGGTCTTCGCTCTCTGATTGTCCAGGACGTCTTATGGGAAGGCGACAAGGTCTCAAGCAGCCGGATACGCGCCTTGCTGGCAGACGGCCGCGTCGATCAGGCGACCACCATGATGACACGCCCCTTCAGCTTGACGGGCACGATCATCCGGGGAAGACGACTTGGTTCATCGATCGGTTTCCCTACGGCCAACTTCCGTTACCCGGAAAGATCAGTTCGTATCCGCAACGGCGTGTACCGGACCCGGGTGACATGGGATGGCGGGGAATATGAAGCGGTGACAAATGTTGGCATCGCGCCGTCCGTTCACCGCGACAGAAGAGAAACACTGGTGGAATCTTTTCTTTATGATTTTGACGGCGAGCTTTACGGAGAAACCATCACCACCTCTTTCCTGTCTTTTGTCCGGCCGGAGAAGCGTTTTGATTCACTGGAAGAACTGAAAAGACAGATCGATGACGACATCGAGACCGTTCGCGCCCTGGGTAGGGTGTGATAAAATGAGCATATTCCGGAGGTAGATCATGCGCTTCGTTTTGAATTATCACGTTTCCTTTCCAGGTTTAGGTATCGAGAATCTCGTCGTTAACCGGGAAGCGTTTGTCTTCAATCTTTTTGGAAGAGAGTTGACGGTGTTCTGGTACGGACTGATTTTCACGCTCGCCATGATTCTCTGCATCGTCATCGCCATGATGCGAGCCAAGAACTTCGGCTTCACAAGAGATGATATTCTGGATTACTTTCTCTGGATGATTCCGCTGATCCTGGTCGGCTCAAGACTTTACTATGTCGTTTTTGAATGGGATCAGTTCAAAGGATCTTTTGCCTCAATTTTCGATTTGAGACAGGGTGGTCTGGCCTTCTATGGTGGAGTGCTGGGAGGGATGCTGGCGGTCGCCATCGCCGCACGGATCAAGCGGGTTAAACTGCACCGCATCCTGGATTACCTGGCCGTCTTGATACCACTGGGTCAGGGAATTGGCCGTTGGGGTAATTTCTTCAACCAGGAAGCCTTTGGCACCAATACAAGCATGCCCTGGGGCATGATCAGTGAAGGAACCAGGCAGGGCCTGGCGGCCTTGAATCCTGATCCAGCAAATCCCTTGCCGGGCTTGAATCCTAATTTGCCGGTTCATCCCACCTTTTTCTATGAGTTTGCCGCTAATATGATTATCTTCGCGGTTCTTCTCCTGGTTCACAAGCGGCAGAAGCGGCCCTGGACAACTGTACTGACCTATTTCTTTCTCTATGGCATTGTTCGATTCTTCGTCGAAGGTATTCGCACGGATTCCCTGATGTTCAACGCTTTTGGCAGTACTTTCCGTATTTCGCAGGTTCTGTCTGCTGTCATGGTCGTTGGCGCTGTCATCGTCTTTGTCATCATCCGGGGCAGAGCGAAAAAACGCCATCAACTGATCGCTGAGCTGGCAACCGCGCCGGAGCAAGTGCCTGAGTTCTCGCCGGCGGACGACACGGATCAGGAATAAGTCTGGTTTTTTGCGGCCATGAAGTGGACGGATGAAGCCCTGGAGCGCACAGGCAAGAACCTGAAGCAGTCGCGCGCCGACGTCTTTTTCCAGTTGCTTGATTATCGGATGTTGGTGCCCGTCCTGGCGCTGGTGATTATCGGCTTGGTTGTCTTGAATACGGTCCTTGCCAAGGGTTACGGAGCCGTGATCTTTGACTACCCCATGAACTTCTACAAACAGATTGCCGCCGTCTTGATGGGACTGGTGGCGGCCTTCACCTTCTGCCTCTTCGAGCCGCCTACCATGCGCCTGATCGGCGGCGGCATTTACCTGATCAGCATCATACTCCTCCTGGTGGTCAAAGTGGACGGATACCGGCCGGTGGCGGGTGCCGACAGCTGGATCAGGATTCCGTTATTTGGCTCCTTTCAACCCTCTGAACTTTCGAAAATCGGGGTGGCCATGCTGGCAGGTCCCATCTTCGCCGCTATGAAGCGGGGAGAGATGACCGCGATTCAAGGTTTTCTCAGGATCGGCCTTATTTACGGCCTGCCCTTCCTCTTCATCGCGACTGAGCCGGACCTGGGCACCAGCCTGGTCCTGATCTTCATGTTTCTGTGCACTGCCTTCGTGTGGGGGGTGAGGTGGAGGACCATCATCCTTTCCCTGACAGCGACGGTGTTTCTGGTCCTGCCCTTGTCCTGGCAGTTCATCCTCAATCCCGCCCAGAAAGAACGCGTCATGACCTTCCTGTTCAGGGGCTATGACAAATCAGCCTCCTATCATATTGAGCAATCGCTGGCCGCGATCACCTCAGGCGGGCTGGCCGGCAACAGGACGGGCGGCACGGTGAGCGTACCGGTCAAAGAGTCGGACTTCATCTTTACCGCCATCTCCGAGCAGCTGGGCCTGATCGGAACCACTCTTGTCATTTTGCTGGCGGTCTACTTCATTGCCCACACTCTGCGGGTCGCGGGCAAGGTAGCGGAGAGATCGCCTGACGAAGCCTACATCATGGTGGCCCTGATCGCGGGCGTCGCCTTTCACTTCATTGAGAATATCGGGATGACCGTCGGCCTGTTACCGATCACGGGTATTCCTCTCCCTTTCATCAGTTATGGCGGATCCGCCATGATTTCGAACTTCCTGCTGCTGGGCGTACTGCTCAACTACTCCCTGAACCACACTGCCAACCAGGCGCGCTAAGGCCACTTCTCCCGACCGGCAGATCCCATCGCCGGTCTTTTTTTGCCCATTTTTAGAGAAATGTGGGGAAAAGTGGTGTCTATTGACATTTAAGTGGTGGAATGTGGTAGAATGGCTCACAAAGTAGGAGGAGTGTTGAC
>JAAZFK010000271.1 GCA_012511735.1 Clostridiaceae bacterium
AAGAGTGACAGATCTCCTCGAATATGAGTAGCTGATCTTTTATATAAGCCAGGGCGTTGAAGCGGCAAAAATCGACACAGTCCCTGCAACCGGTGCACTTTGCCTGATCGACCACAGGAATTTTGACGGAGACCTGTTCAGTTTTAAGCTGGCGGGGCTTGAAAAAAAGATGGCCGTTGGGTTCTTCCACATCGCAGTCCAGGTAAACCGACCGACCCGCGACCTCCGCCAGATTGACGGCGACCAGGGTCTTGCCTGTACCGCCCTTGCCGCTCAAAACCGCAATTTTCATGGTTGTCAGTGTTGATGCAAGCCGTCGTGAATCTCGTCCAGTTGGGGAAGTTTGTCCGCCAGGAAGGCCTCGATATTGGCCTCAATGGAGTTCCCCTCCGTCCGATGAATCTTGATTCCGGCCGCTTCGATCACGCCGGCCGCGTTTTGCCCGCAACGGGGAGTCAGGAGGATCGCGACTCCCTGATCGACAATAATCTGAGCCGCCCGAACCCCGGCGCCTCCGGCACTCGTGGCCGCTGTATTGAGTACGAATTCGCGCTCGCCTGTTTCTGTGTCATGGATCAGGTAATAGGGCGCCCGGCCCAAGGAGTCACAAACCTTGGCTTCTTCGCCCTTCTTGTCAACGGGTATAGCTAGTTTCATGGATTATCTCTTTTCTTTGGGCTTGTTCGTAATAATTCCCGATTGCCTTGCGTAGTGCTCCCACGCCCATCAGGGAGCAATGGATTTTGCTCTCGGGCAAGCCACCGAGCGCCAGGACAACATCATCTTCCGTGATGGCCAGCGCTTCTTCCAAGGTCTTGCCTTTGGCCAACTCCGAGGTCATGCTGGAGCTGGCGATGGCGCCGCAACAGCCAAAAACCAGGTAGCTGATATCGTGGATGCGGTCGTCTTTTACCTTGATGTAAATAACCAGACAGTCCCCGCAGGACGGATCGCCCACGCTACCCTCGGCATCCGCGTCCGGCATGGTATGGGCATTTCTCGGACTCATGAAGTGATCGATCACAATATCTGAATACATAATCATTCGCGTCGGCCCCGGCGTCCCCGCATCTGCCGGCCCCGGCCATAATGACAGCCTTCACCGCAGATATTCTCAGGACCCTCACAGAGCCGATACTCGCCTCCTTCAATCAGCAAAACCTTGCCATTGACCAGTGATTCCGCGATTTTCTGTCTGGCTGTGGCATAGATTCCCTGAACGGTCGTACGGGCAATATTCATTTGGAGGGCACATTCCTCCTGATTGAATCCTTCGTGGTCGATGAGCCTGATGGTCTCGTATTCATCGACAGTCATCCTGACATGACCGCGCGCACCCGCGCCCGCGCCCAGCGGTCCGAACCGGCTGATCTGCGGCAACTGACATACTCTTCGCCATTTCATGGGTCTGGCCATCTTCTCTCACCTCAACTGTTGATGAGGATGGCTTTGTAACGGCCATCCTCTTTCAGTTTACTCGCTTTCAAGCTGTTTGGAAATGTAGTCAAGGCGCTGCTGGAGGGCTTCTCTTTCTTCTTCCAGGATCTCCCGCTCAGGGCGGTCATCATAGGGCATCCCGTCATAAACGGGACCGAAACCCCGCCCATAACCACGGCCAAAACCGTAGCCCCGACGCCCGTAGCCCATTCTGCGCCCGCGCCGTCCATATCCGTATCCATATCCGTCTTCACGGCAGGGGCCCATGCCCCAGCCCGTCATAGGACCGTAGCCCATAGGGCCTGTTCCATCTCTTCGTGGCATATCCATAACCTCCTTTATGCTACTTATCTATATCTGACATATGTCATTTACTTGCTTGAGTGTACGCTGATTGATGACATATGTCAACTACTTTTAGAATAACTAACGGAAAGAGGTGACGAGCATTGCCCGAAACGAAACCGACCCGATCAAGCGGCTGATCAGGTCGGTTCGAAACTCACAGAGGTCGGGGTCCTCTCTGCTTTGGGCGCGTCAGGCTTGCTTGCCGATGACCAGGCGATAATCCTCGCTTTCCGCCTGAAGGTCAACGACTTTCCAGCCTTTTGAACCAGCCGCGCGCTTGACATTTTCCAGTGACGTATCTGTATCCAGCAGGATGACGATCTCGCCTTCCGGCAGCTCTTTGATTTTGTTGAGCGTCATGATGACCGGCTGGGGGCAGGATAGCCCTCTGGCATCCACTAGTTGTTCCATATCTTTATCCTCCTTATGCCTGAACCTTTTCACGCATGGTGAAGCCAATTAAGAGACAGACCACCAGGCCGATGATCAGCGCGGTGATCCCTCCGGACGTCGCGCCCGCGGCTGAGCTGGCCAGCCCGAAATTATGGGCGAAAGCCGCTCCCATGACCATACCCACCACGAAGATGGCCGCGTCGCCGTCGCCCTCACCTGAAAGGAAGAGCTGCCGGCCGGGACATCCGCCTGCCAGGGTAAAGGCTAACCCCGCCAGCACCATGCCGGCAAAGTTCCAAAGATGCATGGTGTGCGCCACCGGCTGTCCCGCGAAGCCGGGATTGAACTGCTTGAGCAGGAGGTTCATGACGAAGGCGGCCGCGGTAAAGCTGAGCAGGCCTGAAAAAAGGTGAACCTGTTTGAAGAGAATTAAATCCCTCATGGCGCCCATGGTGCAAAAACGGCTCCGCTGGGCAAGAAAACCGATGCCCAGCCCCACCACCAATGAAATGATCAGGGGCGCGTGCATCGAGCCCGGGCCCTCAATGCTGAAGTAGAGGACACCACTTTGTGGATCGCCTGTCGCCTGAGGGTTGAGCAAAAGGATAACCAGCAGGGCAAGCATGATGGCCGGAAAGATCCAGCCGGCCGCGGTATAAGTCTTGCGGGAAGCGCCCAGATTGTATCCGTTTTTAAGAAAGAGCGTCCCGATCCAGATGCCAACCCCCAGTCCAAGCAAACCCAGGAGCGCGTTGCCGTCTCCACCCGCCAGGCGAAGCAGGGCCCTCCACGGACATCCCAGGAAGACCAGGGCACCGATCATGGAGAAAAACCCAAGAATAAAACGAGTCACGGGAGCTGACCCCGAACGTGGCCGGAATTCCTTGAACAGATAGGCAGCGGCAAATGAACCAAGAACAAAGCCTACGATTTCTGGCCGCAGGTATTGAACCACGGAAGCGCGGTGCAGGCCCAGCGCGCCTGTCATGTCCCGGACAAAGCAAGCCACGCAGATCCCCATGTTGGCCGGATTCCCCCAAAATTGCAAGAGAGCGGCCAGAACGCCGATACCCCCCCCGACAATGACGATCCCCCATTTGGTTGCAAATACATTCTTCATATTCTTCACACTCAATCACCGCCTCAACTCTTTACTTATGGATCTTCAGCCG
The DNA here is from genome assembly GCA_012511735.1 of Clostridiaceae bacterium. GTDB lineage: Bacteria > Bacillota > Clostridia > Saccharofermentanales > DTU023 > UBA4923. The sequence continues at coordinate 3,351 of JAAZFK010000271.1, forward strand.
CATGCCCGGACCAAGCTCCATGCCCATAGCATAGGTGTCTGTTTTCATCATGTGAAATAGATCTGATCTATAAGCCTTTCTGCCTGAATAGAGGTAGACTATAGCTAAATTGCCGGACCAAACTGAGATCATGTGTCTGTTTGGCGTAAGATGGGGAAGAAAGGATTCACTCATGGAATTTCACCAGCTCAGGATCTTTCTGGAGGTCGCCCGGCAGAAAAACTTTACCCGCGCGGCCGAAAATCTCTTCCTCAGTCAACCCACCGTCAGTGTTCATATCAAGAAGCTGGAAGAAGCGCTGGACACCCCCCTTTTTAGGCGGGGCAAAGAGGGCATGGAGCTGACAGAGGCAGGCAGGCTGCTCTTCCAATACGGACAAGAACTTTTGGAGACCAGGGCTGAGGCGCTGGCTGCCATCCAGCAGGAACAAAGGGTGATCCGGGGACGCCTGGAGATCGCTGCCAGCAGTGTGCCAGGGGCCTACCTCCTGCCGGATCTCCTCCAGGCTTTCTGCGTTCTCCACCCCCAAGTGTCTTTTTCCATTTCTTTGCGCGACAGCCGGCAGGTCCTGCAAAGCATCGCCGACTGCAGCCATGACCTGGGCTTCACGGGTGAGCCCGGATCCGGCAATGCACTGGGACAGGTGATGCTGTCTGAAGACGAGCTGATCCTGGTCGCCTCCCCCTCACTGGCATGCCGGCTGTCCGCCCCCAATATCGAGAGAGCTGTCTTGGCCGACATCTCACTTGACGACCTGGCCGACCTGCCTATTCTTTTGCGCGAACCTGGCTCCGCGACCCGGAAAGTTTTCGAAGAAGCCTTGAAGAACAAAGGAGGAAGAAACACCCGCCTCTTCTTCAAAGGCTATCTGGAAAGCCAGGAAGCGATTAAGGAAGCCGCCAAAGCGGGTCTGGGACTGACAGTCATTTCTCAAAGGGCCGTAAAAGATGAATTAAAAACCGGCCTGCTCAAAGGCTACCGCTTGAAGGATCTGCCCTTGAAACGCCACTTTTATCTGGTTTTTCGCAAAGACTGTGTACTGCCTCCTCTCAGCAAGTCCTTCTTCCAATTCACTTGCGATTATTTCACTCAAGAAGACAGAAGCATCATGCTAAAATGACCATAAATGAACCGATCGCCGCTGGTTCTGCCGTGCGATAGGGCCAGCTTGCCTCGAAAGGACATTCTCATGAGCACTCTCAAGTACGCCAAGGCCATCAAGGAACCGGGCACCCTGTCACCCCGCGTCAAATGGCTCCGCGACTATTATTTCAGCGGGACCGACCGCAAGTGGAACAACGAATATCTGGCCTTTACCACCGGGACTCCCTGGGATGTTCAGTTCGATGAACTCACTTATTACATCGTCCCCGAGATGTATGCTTTCATGAATTCCTTCACAGTCTCCTGCCGGCAGAGCGCACAAAAGATCGACCTTCCCGACGATTTCTTCCATTGGTCAATCCCTGAGCGCAAAGCCTGGTTCACCCGGGAGGTCGTCACCCGACACATGCCGGTTGAGATCCTGCCGGGTGATCTTCTGTGCGGCGCCCAGTTCAATCTTCAATATTCCATGTGCCTGACCCGGCAGGAACAAAAAGAGCGCGACCGGTTGACTAAGAAGGCCCGTGAGGCCGTCATTTTCCTGCATACCCATGGCTACGGCAACTGTGGGGCGACCAGTGGTCAC
>JAAZFK010000272.1 GCA_012511735.1 Clostridiaceae bacterium
GGGGCAAGCTCAATTTGTCACTAAAAGTTTTGGGACGCCGGCCGGACGGTTACCACCTTCTTGCCGGCGTCATGGCGACGATTGGATTGGCCGATCGTCTTCATTTGTCCTTAAAACCCGCAAATCACTCCGGTTCACGCTGGCAAGTCGGCTCCGACTGTGAGGATCTTCCCGCGGATGAAGACAATTTGTGTCACCGGGCGGCCCGCCTTTTTTTTGAAGGCGCAGGCATCCCTCAAGACCTGCTTGATTTTTATTGCTACATCGACCAGGCGATTCCGCATGCGGCGGGCCTGGGTGGCGGGAGCGCTGACGCCGCCGCCGTACTCCGCTTCCTCTGGACCTGCTGGCATGACGGGTTGGCCGGTAGCTTTTCACTTGATCCCCATCAGTTGACGCTCTGCGATCTGGATCGGATCGCCTTGGCCTGCGGCGCGGACGTACCCTTTTGCCTTCATGGTGGTGTACGTTTTTGCGAGGGTGTCGGCGAACTGATGTCCACAATCCTGACCAGCAAACCCTATCCGGTTCTGCTTGCTGTTCCTCCCGTGCGCGTCAGCACAGCCTCCGTTTTCAACCGCTTTGATCAAGCGAATTACGCCGAAGCTGCCGGTTCCTCCAGGGCCGGAGAACTGGCCGACTGGGCAGCAGCCTTGGAAGGTGATCAGCTCTCGAAGATCGGGGCGATGGCAGGCAACGATTTGCTGGCAGTCACCGGAACATTTGTCGAGGGGTTACATCAATTGTTGACGGCAATGGAAGCATCGGGCGCCTTCGCGACTTCAATGACGGGAAGCGGGCCTGCCTGCTATGCGCTGTTCAACCGTGAAGAAGCGCTCAACGCCGCATATGAAAGGCTGTCCGAACAATACCCTGACATCCGCTGGATCAAGACCGTCCTATCACCCCGGGCCGACGGATTGGGAGACTAAAACTGATCTGTATCAAGCCAGAGGGTGAAGGGTCCCTCATTGGTCAGGTTGACCTGCATTTCGGCGCCGAATGAACCTGTCTCCACCACCGGAAAATCCCTTTTGGCAAGTTCCACGAAGTATTGATAGAGGTATTCGCCTTTTTCAGGCGGAGCCGCCTTGGTGAAACTCGGTCGATTCCCTTTTTTTGTATCCGCCAGCAAAGTAAACTGTGAGACTACCATGACCTGGCCCTCAACAGCCGCCAAATCCAGGTTGGTTTTTCCCTGCTGATCTTTAAAGATTCTCAATTTTTTAATTTTCTGCCATAGGCGGGCACAACTTTCCTCGTCATCCTCTGCCCCGACACCAAGAAGAATTAGAAATCCGTGCCCGATCGATGATTGGAATCCGTCGTCACAGACGACAGATGCCTGACTGACACGTTGAATCAATGCACGCATCTTCATCTACCCCTTTTCTTCACTTTCATCCGCTTCAGGTTACGCAGTCCTCATCCTACCATGACCTGTGTCAAAAAGACGTCAGGACCGTCATTAAAAGGCATTTTGTTCCAGGAGAGCCCCTCTTCCTATGATATAATCTACACATTCTCGATCCTGCGTCACCTCAACCGGATTTGAGGTCACAAGAGTAAAGAAAGAGGAAATCAAATGAAAAATTGCCATAATTGCGGAATGGAACTTGCAGATGACGCGGTATTCTGTGGCCGTTGCGGAAGTAAACAGGAACTGCCCGCGGAAGCTGTAAACGCGGCAAGTCA
>JAAZFK010000273.1 GCA_012511735.1 Clostridiaceae bacterium
AAACGGAACCCAAAATATTGAGCCCTACCCTTAATTCATCCACATCGCTCCGTATGGTCCGGTCGTCTACGTCAAAGTAGGCTGCGATTTCACCGGTTCGCATCTTTTTTCCATGTAGCAGCTTCAACATTTCAATCTGTCTCTCTGTTTTTTCCAGGCCTGCCATCATATATCTGCTCCTTCTTTTCAATTTCAGCTACGGCGAAGTTGGGATACGATTGATCCATTTCATTTGACGGCGCGCCGGCAATCACTCAAGTGATGCAATTTGCGCGCGACACCTGTTCGCATTTATCTGATTTTCCATATCTGCAATTCAGTTCTCTTTATCCTGATTGTGCCGTAATCTCCGTCACACACGCAAACGGCTGCTCCGCTTGCTTAGAGTGGTTATTTGTCTTTTCTTCTGATCGGTTTTCCTTATCCATGATCCGTCCTGTACTTTTGCTCCCACTAAATGCCTGGCACCTTGTCCGGCGAAAGGATCTTCTCTAAACTGGATGTGAGCAACCACCAGATTGAGGTAAGCCATGCCCCTGACCATTGTCCGACAGGACATCACTAAACTTGAAGTGGACGCCATCGTCAATGCCGCCAACGCAAATTTGCAGGCGGGTGGCGGGGTATGCGGCGCCATCTTCAAGGCGGCTGGGCCGGGACTGCAGGAAGCCTGCGACAAGTTGGCGCCGATCGAGACAGGCGAAGCAGTAGTCACCCCCGCTTTCAATCTTCCTGCCAAATGGATCATTCACGCGGCAGGTCCGGTCTACCGGGAACAGGACAGGGAAGGGAGCGCAAAGAAACTTCGGGCGGCTTATACCAATGCCTTGAAGCGAGCGGTCGAGCAGCAGTGCGAAAGTGTGGCCTTCCCCCTGATATCCAGCGGCATCTACGGTTATCCCAAGGAAGAGGCCTTAGCAGTGGCGACCTCCGCGATCGGGGATTTTCTGGACAAGCACGATCTGCAGGTCACCCTGGCTGTCTTCGACAAGGACGCCTTTGTTGTCAGCCGCCGGTTGCTGGGTGAGGTCGAAAGCTATATCGATGAGCACTACATTAAGCGGCAACAGACAAAACGTTTCATGCTCCCGGTCGAACGGCGGGCGCTGTCAGCATCCGTCCCGACTCATCTTATGGAACCGGATCTGTCCCTTGAGGATCTGGTTGACCAGTTGGACGAGCCTTTTTCCAGTCTTCTCCTGAGATTGATTGACTCGAGGGGCAAAACGGATGTGGAAGTCTACAAGCGTGCCAATCTGGATCGTAAACTCTTCTCCAAAATCCGAAGCAACAAGGATTACAGGCCTGGCAAGCGGACTGTGCTGGCTTTGGCCATCGGGCTTGAATTATCGGCGGATGAGACCAAAACACTTTTGGCACGGGCGGGTTATGCCCTGTCCCCTGCTGTCCTCTTCGATGTAATCGTTGAATATTTTATTACCAACAAACGCTTCAATGTTTTTGAGATCAATCAGGTTCTTTTCAACTACGACCAGCCTTTACTGGGCGGCTAAAACAGCCTGGTTTCATTTGTCGCCTGGCAAGCGACCTCTTCCCCTCCTGTCTTCCCTATGCTGATGTCATCAAATAAGGGAGGATCAAGAACCATGAAAAAAGAATTAACAGAACTCGTCTTCGTTTTGGATAAGAGTGGATCCATGGCCGGTCTGGAATCTGACACCATTGGCGGTTACAACGCCATGCTGGCCAAACAGGCTGCTATTGAGGGCGATTGCCTGATCACCACAGCACTTTTTGACAACCGCTATCAGCTGCTCCACGACCGGATTGACATCCGGGCAGTCCGCCCCTTGACTGACAAGGATTACCAGGCGGGCGGGTCGACGGCGCTGCTGGACGCCATGGGCCGGACCCTGGACAAGATCATCAGCATCCAAAAATACACTGCCCCGGAATTCAAAGCCAAACATGTCATCTTTGTCATCATCACGGACGGTCAGGAGAACAGCAGCCGGGATTACATGCCCGATCAGATCAAGCGCATGGTAGAAATTCAGCAAAGAAATTACGGCTGGGAATTCATATTCCTCGGCGCCAACATTGACGCCATTGTCACGGCCCGTGCTTTTGGGATTGGCCCTGACCGGGCGCTGGATTATCTGGCGGATGAGCAGGGAACAGAGCTCAATTACCAGGTTCTGTCCGAGACGATTGGAACCTTCAGGAAGACGGGTCACTTCAACGATACAAATTTTGACAAGATCCGAAGCGATGTCAAGAAGCGAGGCGGCTCCATATAGCGAAGGTGAATGATCATAAGACATCAACTGACTGCGACCTTCTCCCGCAAAATAAAATTCACACAGGTTACATTCCTGCGTTGAAGGATCATCGGTCGCATTGTAGAGTGTAGTCAAAGGATTAGAGAGTCTTCTCAAATCCAGTCTCATCAGCTGCGCAGTTCCGGACCCGCCAGGGAATCAAGGCGGTTCCGGTTCTGACACCGATCATCCAGGAGGAAAACGATGGAACATAAACTACCCCCACTGCCTTTTGCAAAAGACGCTTTGGAACCGGTCATCTCAGCAGAGACCCTTGACTATCACTACGGCAAGCATCACCAGGCTTATGTCAACAATCTGAACAAGCTGATCGTTGGCACCGAATTTGAAGACATGCCCTTGGAGGACATCATCAGGAAGTCCAGCGGCGGCATTTTCAACAACGCGGCCCAGGTTTTCAACCACACCTTCTACTGGCACTGTCTGGCTCCTGAGGCTGGCGGAGAGCCCACGGGCAAGTTGGCTGAAGCCATTGATCAGGCTTTTGGCTCTTTTGAGAGCTTCAAGGAGAAGTTCTCTGCGACGGCCGCCACCACCTTTGGCTCCGGCTGGGCCTGGCTGGTCAAGAACGATGAGGGCAAACTGGAGATCATCAGCACCAGCAACGCCGGCACCCCGCTCACCGAAGGCAAAAAACCTCTCCTGACCTGCGATGTCTGGGAGCACGCCTACTACATCGACTACAGAAATGCAAGACCTTCCTGCATCGAGAGGTTCTGGGAGCTGGTGAACTGGGATTTTGTCGCAAGCAACCCGAAAAATCAGGAGCAAGTCAAGACAGCTCATTTGCGAGTGAAAGAGCGGGACGTTCCGG
>JAAZFK010000274.1 GCA_012511735.1 Clostridiaceae bacterium
CCCCCGGTGGCCGGCGAACTTGATTTAACCGGAGAAACCACTTATTTCCGTCCCGATGAGGGCGGTGGAGATGAAATCGGATTACCTGGGACTTGAGGCAGCGACCCGGTAGCTTGGAGGCAGTTCCATGTTGATAATCATCGGTCTTCTGATTGGTTTGTTGTTAGGCTTATTCGCCAATATTCCCTTACCCGCCAGCATGGTTCCCTATCTGGCCATTTTCAGCCTGATTGGCGCCGAAGCCTTGACCGGATCATGGAATGCCGTGAGAGAAGGAAAATTTGAGTCAGGAAGTTTCCTGATCGAAATCGCGGCCAACCTGGCTGTCGCGTCGCTGATCACCGCGCTGGGCAATCAGATGAAATACGATTTTTCGCTGATTGTTTCATTCATTTTTGCTTACAAATTGTTTCGTAATGTGACCTTTATCTCCAGGCGGTTGCATAAGGACGTAAAAGTCTACTTGAAAAACAGGGCACGCAAGAGTGATGACGAGACAGCGAAAGAGGGCTGACAGAACGGCCTGCGGGCAAGGACAAGCCTTGTGACCGGATGTTTTTGCTTGCACGCCCAGACCTGATAATGTAGAATACTACGAGTATACTTGTCGGTTATATTAGTTGGCGGCGGGCGCGTCCATCAGAGTCGCAGACCCGTCAGTATTGTTTATACAAGGCGGCAACTGCTTACACGGAAATGACGAAAGGAGTTGCACAGGTGGCGGATTACGATTACAACATTGGAGTGGGAAATGGACTCTATGCCACGATCCGGGTGATTGGGATCGGTGGCGGGGGCTGCAACGCGGTCAATCGGATGATCGATGGCGGCGTGCAGGGCATCGAGTTTATCGCGGTCAATACAGACCATCAATCTCTTCAGAGCTCAAAGGCCAGTGAAACCATCCGGATCGGTGAAAAAATAACCCGGGGTCTGGGGGCGGGCGCGCAGCCTGAACTGGGTCAGAAGGCAGCTGAAGAAAATATTGAAGAGATTTCGAAAGCGCTGGAAGGCTCCGATATGGTGTTTATCACGGCGGGCATGGGCGGAGGCACCGGCACCGGGGGAGCGCCCGTAGTCGCGCAGGTGGCGGAGAAGCTGGGTATATTGACGGTCGGCGTGGTGACCACGCCTTTCCGCTTTGAAGGTTCCCGACGCCGGCAAAATGCCGAGAAAGGCATTCGTGAGCTCCAACAGCATGTCGATTCCCTGATCGTCGTGCCGAACGATAAGTTGCTTGAAATCGCGAGCGATGATACGACCCTGGATGAGGCTTTCAATCTGGCCGACCGGGTGCTGCAATACGGCGTATCCAGCATCTCTGATCTGGTGGCCGTGCCCGGCCTGATTAATCTTGACCTGGCTGACGTCAGGCGGGTCATGACCAACGCCGGAGTCTGTCATATGGGCATCGGGCGGGGTAACGGCGAGAGCCGTGCCGCCACCGCTGTCAAGCAGGCCATGACCAGCCCGCTTCTGGATACCACCATCGACGGTGCCCAGAGTATCATCATCAACTTCACGGGCGGACACGACATGAAAATGAAAGAGGTCAATGAAGCGGCCTCACAAGTTCGGGAAGCCGTCTAGCCTGAGGCCGAGATTATTTTCGGCGCTGTCATCGATGAGAACATGCAGGATGACCTGGTGATCACCATTATTGCCAGCCGCTTCGGCGGCGATGGCGTGCCGGCCAGGCCGTCACGCGCGAGTCACGCTCAGGCAGCCCAACCGTCATTCAGTATTCCCCAGCGTCATACACAGCCGACAGAAACGCGATCGACCATTGACGAGTTGCCGGAATTTTTGCGCCCGCCCCGCGGGGGACAGCTTCGGGGACGTGAGACTGACCAGGGAATGAAGGGGACCGGCTTCAGCAGGACCAGCCAACGCCATGACGAGCTTGAAATGTCCGACATGATTGACCGGGCAACCGAAAACGCGTCCCGACACAACCGCAACATCCCTCGCGTGCTGGACGAAGCTCCGCTTGAGGGAACCGGTCCTGCCCCGGCCAGGCCCAAGCCTGCCAAACAGGAGGGCAGGGTATTGCCCTGGTTCCTGCGGGACGATGACACGGACCGATGATCGGTCGCCCCTGTCTGATTAACTGATCCAGGGCAGCCTTGGGCTGATGAACCAATCGAGTGGGTATTGCGGCCGGATCGAAGATCCGGCCGTGTTTTCTCTGCATATGACGAAAGGAGGCCAGGTCGATGAAATGCCCCAATTGTGAAGGCAATGACGACCGGGTCGTTGACTCAAGACCGTCAGAGGACGGAAGCTCCATCCGCAGAAGGCGCGAGTGTCTTGTTTGTGGAAGCCGTTTCACCACTTACGAAAGAGTCGAGAGTGTGCCTCTGATGGTCATTAAGAAAGACGGGAGCCGCCAGCCCTTTGACCGGCAGAAACTGCTGATCGGGATCATGAAGAGCTGTGAAAAGAG
>JAAZFK010000038.1 GCA_012511735.1 Clostridiaceae bacterium
CTGGTCAAGGCCTCTTACAGTTCGGGCAAGCCGGCCTTCGGGGTCGGCCCCGGAAATGTCCCTGCCTTCATCGAGCGGAGTGCTGACATTGACCGGGCCGTTGCCGATATTATTTCAAGCAAGACTTTCGACAATGGTACGATTTGTGCCTCAAAGCAGGCAGTGATCACGGAAAATGTCATTGCCGATGCGGTCATGCAAGCTTTCAGGTCCAGATCCTGTTATTTCCTGCAAGGGGACGAACTCGATCGAGTCTCTGCCACCGTCATGCAAAGCTGGGGCGGCGTTAACCCGGCAGTTGTCGGCAAGAGCGCAGTTGAAGTTGCCAGGATGGCCAATGTGGATGTCCCGGAAGATACGAAAATATTGATCGCGCAACTGGAGGGCGTCGGCAGATCTTTCCCGCTGTCTGCGGAGAAGCTCTGTCCTGTGCTGGCTTTCTATCTTGAAGAAGACTGGCAGAGCGCATGTGAACGATGCTTTGAACTCCTCCGCTTTGGCGGTCTGGGTCACAGCATGGCCATTCACTCCAATAATCGTGAGATTATTATGGAATTTGCCATGAAAAAACCCGTTTTCCGAATTCTGGTCAATACCCCTTCTTCTCAGGGCGCGATCGGATTGACCACCAACCTCCAGCCTTCGATGACTTTAGGCTGTGGGAGTTGGGGTGAAAATGTCACTTCAGATAATGTGGGGCCGCAACACCTGATCAACACCAAACGTCTGGCTTTTTCCAAGGCCTCCTTGGAAACGCGCCGTTACACCATGAAAGAAATTGAGGAGACCGTCAGCCGTTATTTGAGCAGGGTCAACTCACAGGAATAGCTGGATAGCCGCGCACTTTTGTAAAAACAAAAGGAGCAGCAAGGTAAAAATAGTTTTCTTATTCTGATAAAGAATTTAAGGAGGAACAGGTCAAGATGGAAGCATTGGGAATGATTGAAACAAGAGGACTGGTCGGCGCGATCGAGGCGGCGGACGCCATGGTCAAGGCGGCGAATGTCACCCTTGTTGGCAAAGAACGTTCGGGCGGAGGGCTCGTAACAGTCATGGTAAGAGGCGACGTCGGTGCCGTTAAAGCAGCCGTTGACGCCGGGTCGGAAGCGGCCAAGCGTGTGGGAGATCTTCTCTCCGTTCACGTCATCCCGCGCCCCCACTCTGAAGTGGAAGGCATCCTTTCCAAAAGGCCCCGGCAGAAGATGCAGCCAGACGGAACAGATAAAGCTTAAACATAAATCTGACAAATAAACGGAGGAAACAAAAATGGAAAACGCATTGGGAATGGTTGAAACCCTCGGATTGGTCGGCGCTGTGGAAGCAGCGGATGCCATGGTCAAAGCAGCAAACGTCAAACTGATCGGCAAGGAAGTCATTGGCGGCGGTTACGCCACCGTCATGGTCCGCGGTGATGTCGGTGCTGTCAAAGCGGCGACGGACGCCGGAGCTTCCGCGGCCAGCAGAGTCGGTGAGCTCAAATCGGTCCACGTCATCCCCCGCCCCCACGCTGAAGTGGAAGGCATTTTGCCCGACAAAAAATAGTGCGCCCCCTAAGCTACAGGTGGTGATACCAATTGGAACACGAATTAATTAAAACGATTGTCAGCCGGGTTGCCGCCGACATCCTGCAAGCAGGCGGTACCGGGCGGATCGGCCCTCCCATACCTGCGGGAGTGTCGAACCGTCACGTGCATTTATCCGAAGAAGACCTGGCCAAGCTCTTCAAGAATGGTCTGACCAAATGGAGAGATCTGTCACAGCCGGGCCAATTCGCCGCGCAAGAGACGGTTATTCTCGCAGGTCCCAAAGGTACACTCGAAAAGGTTCGTGTGTTGGGGCCTGCAAGGAAGCGCAGCCAGGCGGAAATCACCGTCAGCGACGCCTATCAGCTTGGTGTCGCTGCGCTTGTCCGGGAATCCGGGAAAATCGCTGGAACGCCGGGCATTACCATCATCGGATCCGATGGTTCCGTTCAAATCGATGAAGGGGTCATCGTCGCCCAACGCCATCTTCATATGACTCCTGAAGACGCGGAAGTCTTCAAGGTAAAAGATGGTGACCTCGTAGAAATTGCGGCAGGGGAAGCCCGCGCCTTGATCTTCGACCAGGTGATTGTCCGGGTCAGCCCCGACTATCAGCTGGCCTTTCACATCGATTTCGAGGAAGCAAACGCGGCGGGATTGAAACAGGATGACCCGGTGAGACTTGTGGGACTCTCCAGAAGCAGTCGGATTGACGCCCAGGTGACGGAAGAACCAGCCAACCGGCAGGGTCCGGGTCTGACCCTCATTACGGAAGAAGTAGCCAGGCAGGCGAAAGGCAGTCTTTACCTTACACCTGGGGGACTTATCACCCCCTTGGCCCGGGACATGATCCGGGAACGGGGCATTGAAGTCATTACATTGAAATGATCATTCGATCCAGGAGGATGAATGTGGCTAAGCTAATAACCTTGAACGACATCATGGACATGAAAGACAGGGACGAATTGATCCTTTCGAAGGATACCATTATTACCCCTTCCGCCCGCGACTGGGCTTCCGAACACGGCATTCGTCTTGTGATGGCTGACCAGGCGTCCGGGGCGTGTCCCGACACCAGGCAGGAGAAGGAAGAAGTGCTGAACCAACTGGTTGCCAACATTGTCAAACAGTTGAAAGCCAAAGGCGCGACCCTGAATCAGAAGGAAATCGCGTCCATCGCCCGAAGCTGTCTCGAAAAAATGAATTGTATCGTCGATTGATTCGACTTCCTGAAAGTCCAGATCAATGGAGAAATATCTTTTAAGTATTGACAATGGGTTGACAGCAACCAAGGCGGTCCTCTTTCACGCTGACGGCAGGCAGGTCGCCGCGGCGCTTGACCGGACGGCTGTCATCAACCGTGGTCATTTTTCGGAACTTGACATGGACCGACTCTGGTCCGGGACTGCTTCCTGCATCCGGTCAGTAATGGAGAAAGCCGAGGTTAAGCCCTCACAAATTGTCGCTGTCGGCGGATCAGGTCATGGAGCCGGCCTTTATCTGCTTGATGAAAGTTTGCAGCCACTCGGCATGGCAATCACTTCCATGGACGACCGCGCTTCTTCTCTTGTAGAAAAATGGCGTCAAGAGGGTGTGAGTGCCTACGAAAAAACACGTCATCCGGTTTGGGCTGGCCAGGCGGTGCCGCTCTTGCGCTGGATCAAACTCCATGAACCTGAACGCTATCTTCGAATCCGAAAAATCCTCTCGGTCAAAGACTGGATTAAATTCAAACTGACCGGCCGCGTTACAACCGAGCCAACCGACGCCAGCAATTCGGGGCTGATCAATCTGGCAACGCGTAATTATGATTCCGATATCCTTCGTGTATATGGGATTGAAGAAATGTCGCAATGCCTTGCGGATTTAGAAGAAAGCTGCAGGGTGATCGGACAGGTGACGGAAGAAGCCGCTGCACAGACTGGTCTGTTACCGGGCACCCCTGTCACCTCGGGGCTGTTTGATGTTGTTGCGTGCGCGCTGGGAAGCGGGGTCTACGATCGTGACCGATACAGCATGATCGCGGGCACCTGGAACATCAACTCCGGCCTTGAGCCTGATATTCTCGATTGCGGACCCGATACCAAGTGCTCACTCTTCGCGGACAGTGATCATTATATCTACGTTGAGTCCAGCGCGACCTCAGCCGTGAATTTTGACTGGTTCATTGAAAATGTGCTCTTTGCGCTCTCCCCCGCTCCCAAAGATAGACGTGACCTCTACGGGGACATTAATCAAGGTGTCGCCCGGATTCAACCTGACCGGTCAGATCCTTTCTATCTGCCTTTCATTCACAGCTCCCATCTTGTGAAGAATATACAGGCGGGGTTCGACGGAATCAGGGC
>JAAZFK010000039.1 GCA_012511735.1 Clostridiaceae bacterium
AACTTGATTTTCGCCTGGCCAAGGCGGAGCTGGCTCACAAGTGGGGGGCGGCAAGGCCGGATCTGCTGGAAGAGAGCGATACTCTGATTCTCGAACAGTTTTACCATCCGGTCATTGAGGCGCATCTGTTGGCAAGAGGGGCAGCTTATCAGCGTCAAATGGTCACAATCCCGCAGGGGACTACGGTGCTGACCGGCGCCAACATGGGAGGGAAGAGCGTGACCCTCAAGGCCATGGCCCTGTCAGTCATCCTCATCCATCTGGGCTACTTCCCTCCGGCGGCTTATGCGGCCTGCCCCCTCTTTACCTTTGTCAGCTACAGCTCCGACTATTTCGATACCACCAGGCGGGGTTTATCAACCTTTGCCAGTGAGCTTGTTAAAATCAGAGATGATCTCAAACAGGCCGGGCAGGGATCCGGATTTGTTGTCCTGGACGAGCCTTTCCGGGGGACCAGCCCGGGGGAGGCGACGGCCCTGGTCAAGGCCCTGGGCCTTATATACGCGGGGCTTCCCGGTGCGCTGGTCATGGCCACCCACTATGAGGCACCGTCGGGAGACGGGATCAGGCATTTGCGTTTGAAGGACTTTTTGACCGAAGATCTGGACGAGATCATGGCGGGTTTCAAGGAAGGGTCCACGGATGAAGAATTGATCCGGCGGATCGAATCCTTGACGGACTACTCGATTGAGAATGTGGAGTTGCCCACACAGACATGGTCAGGCGCCTTTCGTCTTGCTGCCTGGCTGGGGCTGGACCCAAAACTCCTGGAATTGCTGGAAGATGAAGAAGAGGGGTCATCATGGCGGAACTGAGACTGGATCTTGAGAAGATCAGACTGGCAAGACAGGCGGCGTCGTCGATCGCGGATGCGGTGACCTCGCAGCTGGAACCTTTCACGTCCGTTACCGTGGAAAGGGCCATCTGCCGCCTTTATGGGATCGATGGAGTCGATGGTCTTGAGATCCCTTTGGCCAATCAATTGGTCGACCACTTGCGGGCCAGAGGGGTGTTGGAAGAGGGGGCGGCGTATTGGCTGGCCCAGGGCGCGCTTTCAACGGGTCTGACACCCGGGCAGCTGGCGGAAGCCGTGTCGGCGGGATCGATTGATCTGACCGCTCATGAGCAGCATTCCGCCTACGCTTGCAGACTCTGGGCCAAACAGGAAGCGGAAAAAGCACTCGAAAAGATCCGGTCCGGACGCAAGGTCCGGGAATCGCTCCTGACCGCTTACGGCGAGCAGCCCGCGCCCTGGCTTTATGCCATCGTGGCGACAGGCAATATTTATGAGGACATGATTCAGGCCAGAGCAGCTGCAGGTCAAGGGGCGGATGTGATCGCCGTCATCCGGACCACGGGGCAGAGCCTGCTCGATTATGTGCCCCATGGGGCAACGACCGAGGGCTTCGGAGGGACCACCGCCACCCAGGAGAATTTTCGCCTGATGCGGGAGGCTCTGGATGAGAAGGGAAGAGAACTTGGGCGTTACATCCGGCTCTGCAATTACTGTTCCGGCCTCTGCATGCCCGAGATCGCGGTCATGGGTGCTTTCGAGCGTCTGGACGTCATGCTGAACGACGCCTTGTACGGGATCTTGTTCCGTGACATCAACATGAAGCGGACCCTGATCGATCAGAGCTTTTCCCGCATGATCAATGGCGCGGCGGGCATCATCATCAATACTGGGGAAGACAATTATCTGACAACCGCTGATGCCTTTGAGGAGGCGCATACGGTCCTGGCGTCCCAGTTGATCAATGAACAGTTTGCCTTGAGGGCAGGCATGCGCGAGGAACAGATGGGGTTGGGCCACG
>JAAZFK010000325.1 GCA_012511735.1 Clostridiaceae bacterium
ACTTTCGATTCGTACTACAAATGTTTACCAAAGTATGATTGCTAACCAGCCTGTCTTATGCATATAATTGGTAAATCACAACAATATTATGTATTGTCGTGCGAGAGCTTTATTCAACGATTATACAAATTATAATCAATTGAGTTCGAATTACGAAGGGCAAATTCACAAGAAGAAAAGATCGATACCACAGGAAATCTGGCAGGTTCAGCACCTGCAATTGAAGGGCAGATTGTCCAGTCAAAATTTGGAGGAAAATACAAATGAAACGAGAAAATAAACACAGATTGTTAGCCTTTTTGCTGACGATTCTCATGCTGATAGGGCATGCTTTTGTGGCCCCGGTGACGGTAGCGGCGGATGAGGATGATTTGGAACCAGGGGAAGTAAGGACTTATAAGACGGCCACCCCTGTCGATGGGAAGGTTAATACTTGGGATATTGTACTTCGAGTTGAAACAATCCCAGCCGAGGAGCCCAAAACTGCTGATATTGTACTGGTTATTGATACTTCAGGCAGTATGGGGTCACCTACTCAACGAATGCCGAATGCGATTGCAGCAGCCGAGAAATTTGTCGAACGGTTGCTACCTAGTTACAGCGAATGGGTCAATATCGCTGTCGTTTCTTTTGCGACAAATGTGACAACCCAAAAAGGTTTAACCAAGAATCGCCAGGAACTATTGGACGTTATAGGAGGTTTAAAAGCGACCGGAGGCACATTCACTCAAGGGGCGATGCGCGAAGCCGCTAGCTTGTTGGCGGGTTCACAGGCTGACTATAAGCACATCGTTTTATTAAGTGATGGAGAACCGACCTACAGCTATGGGCTTGAAACTCCTTCAGACAGCAATAATTTTGCGTATTCTCATACCGTAGAAACCACTACGGGGCGGGGTCAGGGTAGAAAGACGGAGTACACGGAATACTACTACTCTAAAGACGACTTAGCCGAAAATAAATTTAAATACACTACCGGCTTCTTTGGAACAGTCAATAGAGTGGGAAGCGGCAGTGAAGGAACCGCATACATTTCTGGATCTGAAACTGGAAGCGGTACGGAGAATAATCCCTATAAGAGGTATTACTACCACCACGGTCACAGTGCGATCGCTCAGGCAAAGATGTTTAAAGATCTAGGTGCTGACAGGTATCTTTACACGATCGCTTTCGAGGTTGAAGAAGTTGGGGCGGATATTTTGGAAAGGATGGCCTCTCCGGACAAATATTTCGAAAGTGATGAGGACGCTATTTCAGATGTATTGGAGAAAATTGCCGGTTCGATTGCATCACCTCTGAAAGAGGCTTATGTAGTGGATCCGATGGGAACCGGTTTCGCTTTGCAGGGTAACACGACGGTTTCCAACGGCAATACATCGATAAGCTCAGGCCCGCCCCAGACAATCCAATGGAATATTACAACACTATCAAAAGATGAAGGTAGTGACGTTTACTATGCATGGTTGAAATATCGTATTGAAATAACGGACGACATCCTAAGTCTTGATCAATATCTTGGCCAAGAGCACCACCACTATCAAACGAATGATGTAACGACCCTCCATTATAAGGATTCAGAGGGAGACTCACAGTCAGAGAACTTTGATATTCCCGTAGTTGATCCTGTACTTCTGAAAATTAGAAAACACTTGGTGGACAACCAAGATAATGAAGTCGAAGTTGATAACCTCGAGAGGGAATTCATTGTTCAAATAAAAGATTTGGGCGGTGGCGATGTTTTCTCAGAGACAGTGAAGCTTGAAGCCGGAGGACCGGATGGAGATTATGTCTGGCTTACGTCATTACGTGATGAAGGCGAATATATAGTGACGGAAGTCGGTGTGGACGAAGTCCCGGGAACCTTGAATCAGTTTGATATTTCATATGATATTAACGGAGATGAAATACAAACCTTTGAGGTTAACCATGTTGGCGGCATCCCTAGCGGAGATGTAATCATTGATGTCACGAACCGTGAGAATATTGCACTGGTGACTTTGGGCGCAGGGAAAGCTCTTCGCGCAGCACCCGACTCTTTCAGCGACGTGTTCAATTTTGAGTTCACTTTGGAACCAGGTTCTCAGAATCCCGGGGCCCCCATGCCGACGATTGCGCAGAAGACTCTCACTTTTTCAGCGCCTGGCTATATGGGATTTAGTTTTGGTCCGATCCTGTTTACGAAGGAAGACCTCGGCGGTGTATTCATCAAAGAGTTCAAGTACACCCTGAGAGAGATCCAGCCAACTAATTATCCTTCAGGTTTGACTTATGACTCAAATCTTGTGCGTGAGGTGACGGTAACGCTTTCGTTGGACCCGGTCACCGAACTGATATCAGCGACTGTCAGTCCCTCATTCGTGAAATTCATTAATAGGTACGAACGTCCATCAGTTAAGGTTGAACTCAATGGATCAAAGAGTCTCATTGGACGAGATTTGGAGGAAGGTGAATTTAGGTTTGCTTTGCACGAATCAAACTCGAACGGTGTAAAATTGGGAGATTCCCTCGAAACGGTTTCGAACTCCGTTATCAGTGGCGGCAATGGGGCGTTCAGCTTTTCTGAAATATCTCTTTACGATATAGGTACGTATTATTACCTGATTGAAGAAACGGAAAAGACTCTTGGCGGTATCACTTATGACGATAGTGAATATCTTGTGGTAATTACAGTTAGCGCTGATGACACAGGGGAGTTAAGTCATACTACCGTCATTAAAGTTAAGTCCGACGAAGGGTCATGGATCCCTGCAATGTCGATTGCCTTCACCAACCGTTACACGGCGTCGGGGAGCTGGATCCCTGAGGTCTCCAAGGTGCTTGCAGGCCGTGACCTGAAGGACGGTGAGTTCACATTTGAACTGTCGGGTGATATAACCTCCCCGATAACGGCTTCCAACGATGTCGGC
>JAAZFK010000275.1 GCA_012511735.1 Clostridiaceae bacterium
GCACCCGCATGGTCAAAAACGGTACCTGCAAGGTCTGTCTTGACTGTGGCGAGACCACCGGCTGCTCCTAGAACCTTCTTTTGTTGCTATAATCAAGCCAGCGCTTACCCGGCGCTCATTGATTCATCATGCCCACCATCGCAGAATCCGTTCCTGAGGTTTCCGCGAGCCGGCCGTTAAGGCAATCTGCCGGGAGGAGATAACCATGAAATACTGTCAAGAATGTGGCACGGAACTGCCCGCCCACGCGGGTTTTTGTCCACAGTGCGGCTACCGGATCGACCGGGGGTCGACTGAAGAAATAGCTTCGCAAGCAGTTCAAACTGAACAGGGGCCGTCGCCCCAGGCTCCATGGCCGCAAGCTGCAGCCATGCCGCCTCCCGCCCCAGCTCCCCCTGTCTACGCGCAGCAGGCGCCGCCGCCTCAAGCGCCCTACCCGCCTGCCGCCTATCCGCCGCAGTATGCCTATGGGGCCCCGCCTGTCGCGCCCAGGCGCAAAAAACGCTGGTACATTCCCGTCATCATCGTGGCTGTCATCCTTGGACTCCTGGCGGGTTCCTGGTTCGTGTTCGGCGATCAGATCCGGAATCTCTTCTCTTCACCTGAAAAGAGATGGGCGAGAGCCGAGGAGGAGATCCGGCTGATCCCGGGAGATTCTTTCCTGGCGCCTGTGAGGGAAGCGGCCGGAGACTTGATGGACCGGCAGGCTTTCGGATCGGTCACCGACCTGACCTTCGACATCAAGGCCGATGATCTACCCGGTGAAATGGCTGAAATATTCACCGTCCTGTCGGGACTGCGCCTTCAACTGGCAACCAAGGTCGATATGCGCAGCGATGAGACTCTTTTTCATACCCGCCTGGGCCTGGGTAAACGAGGGGAGAGCGAAGAGGCCCTGGCCGTTGAACTCTATAATGTCGATGATTATTACATCATTTCACTGCCGGGAATTCTGGACAGGCCGCTTGCCGTTTCCGGAGCCGGTATGGAAGACTTGACCGGCAGTTCGGACTTTCAGGACATCATGGTCAATCCCGGCGACTTGCTTGGCATGACCGGCGCCAGGGATCAACTGGACTTCCTTGTTGGAGACGATCTTGATAAGCTGGCAGCCGATCTGAGGGAGATCTTCAACAAGTACGCCGGCAAACCTGAAGTGGTTAAAGATGAGCTGGTCACTTTTGGCGGCGTCAGCCAGAAGCTGGACTACTTTGAGCTGGTCGTGCCGGCGGATCAATTCGCTCCCATGGCCAAGGAAATTCTGACCTATCTGCGCGACAGCAAGGACCTTGAAAACCTGCTGACGCAAATGTCACAGCCGGCACTCGTCCCCGGCGCCGACATGGGAGGATCGGATCTCTACCATCAATTCCTCGAGTCCATTGAAGAGGCCATCGATGACGTGGAGCGCGATCCGGGCCAGCATAAGATTGAAGCGCGCCGCAGGCTCTACGTCGATAAGAAGAATAAGCCGGTGGGTGAGGAGATGACTTTCACCGGTGACATCGATGAAGGACAGCAGGTCACCTTTGTCAGCCTGCAGATCACGGACGGATCCAGGCATGCGCAGCGCTATGCAATCGAAAGCGCCGAAGATTTCAGCCTGGAATTTCTGACCACCTACACCATGGATCGCGACCGTCGCACGGGCGACTTCTCCGTCAAGCTGGACGAAGACGGCTTTGGCAGTTCTTCGAAGGATGAGTTGCTCAGTGGAAGCTACAGTGATTTCGCCATGGAAAAGGCGGGTGATGATTTTTATCCGGTGGGCAAAATCAGCATCAAATTCCTCGATCAGGATGGTTCCATGACGGGGTCGTCGGATATGGTCGTTTTGAACTATGACGGCAAAATCGAATCCGGCCAGCTGATCGCCAGCCTGGAGATCCGGCTGACTATGGATGATGAACCGCTCTCGATTACGCTCGGCGTCAAGCATAAGCCTTTGACGGGTCAGGAGCTGGTCTTCAAAAACGAAATGCCTGAGCTTTACGTGGACGTCGAAGACGATGAGGCCATGATGGAACTGATGGAAGATGACTCGATCATGTCAGGCTTCATGGACGCTTTGGAAAAACTTGGCCTTGATCCGGATCTGTTCGAAGGTTCTTCCGACGAATGGGACGATTGGGACGATGACTGGGATGATTGGGATTGGGATTAGGCCTCCCAAACCTGGAGCATAAAATGAGGACTGGATCCAAAGACGGAGAAGGTTTGTCCGTGCGTGGACTCAATAAGTCATGGTCCACGCACAGGGTTCTGCGGGACATCAGCTTTGAACAGCCTCAGGGCACCA
>JAAZFK010000276.1 GCA_012511735.1 Clostridiaceae bacterium
ATGGCTTTGACCTTGCCGGCTTTCGCCTCCTCCAGGATCCGGTCCATGGCACTGATGACGTCCTGGTGGATCAAGGCGCTCAGCTCGTCGAGGAATCGTTTGTTTGAAAAAGCCAGAGAGGCCACTCCCGCGCGGTCAAGGGCTCCCTCACTGTCCAACAGATGATCGCCCAGCTCGCTGGCAATCCGTTCGGTCGTGGGACCCGGTGTTGACGTCAGCTGGTGGGCGATGGCGTCCGCGTCGATGACCTGGATGCCCAGGGCGCGGATGATGGACGCGACTGTACTCTTGCCGGCTCCGATGCCTCCTGTGATACCGAGAATGAACATGCTAGGCCAGGTCTCCCCAGGTTTTCCCTGCCTTGGTTCCTGCCAGAAGCGGCACCGAGAGCTTGATGGCGCCCTCCATTTTTTCCTCCAGAATAGTCCGGGCCCGTTCACGGTCCCTGTCAGCGACCTCAAGGATTAATTCATCATGGACCTGCAGAATGATGGCCGCGTCCAGCTTCTCCTCCCGGAGCGACCGGTCGACATCCACCATGGCGATCTTGATCAGGTCGGCGGCTGTCCCCTGTACAGGAGCGTTCATTGCAGCCCGAAGCCCGAAGTTATAAGTATTGCGGTTCTGGGACTGGAGTTCGGGCAGGTAGCGCCTTCGATGAAAGAGGGTTTCTACATAACCCTGCTGCTTGGCAAGTTCACCCTGGCGGTGGAGCCAGGCTTCCACTCCCGGGTATTTGGCGTGATAGCGTTCAATCAGCCGGCGGGCTTCTGGGATGGGGATGTCGAGATCGCGGGAAAGGCCGAAATCAGAAATCCCATAGGTGATGCTGAAATTAACAGTCTTGGCCACGGCCCGTTCCGCGGGCGTGATCTGATCCTCCTCCTTGCCGAAGAAGGAGGATGCGGTAACCAGATGGACATCCTTGCCCTCTTTGAAGGCACGTGTCAGTTCGGGGTCTCCTGACAGATGGGCCAGCAGCCTGAGTTCGATCTGGCTGTAGTCCGCGCCGACCAGGCTGTAGCCTTCGGGCGCGATGAAGAGTTCACGGATCCGGCTTCCCCGCTCCGTCCGTATGGGGATGTTCTGCAGATTGGGATTGGAGCTTGACAGCCTGCCGGTGGCGACCACCGTCTGGTTGTAAGAGGTGTGGACCCGGCCATCCTCGGCGATCTCCTTGCGCAAGCCCTCAAGGAAGGTTCCCCTAAGCTTGGAAAATTCACGGTACTCAAGGATCCGGTCGATGATGGGGTGGTAGCCTTTGAGCCGCTCAAGCTCATCGGCCGCCGTACTGTATTGACCTTTTGAACTTTTACGGCCGGTCGGAAGCTGCAGGTCGGTATAGAGGACCTGAGCCAGCTGCTGGGGTGAATTGATGTTGAAGGCCCGGCCGGCATCCTGATAGATCGAGTCTTCCAGCTCATCCAACTCCATGGCCATTTCCGCTGATGCGCGATCGAGCGCCTCCAGGTCGATCAACACACCCTTGCGCTCCATATCCGACAGGATCCCGACCAGGCGGGTCTCAACCTCATATAGGCGGTCCAGGCCCCTTTCAGTTATGGCCTCTTTTTGTTTTCTGAAGGCCGCGGGCAATTGCAGGGCCAGACACTGGTTGACGCGCTGCTGATCCTGAAGCAAAGGCAGGTCCTGGTCAGGCAGAGGCCGGAAATCAGATCCGAGTATGGCCTTGAGCGCGTAGTCAATATCGTCTCCCCTGCCCAGTTGATTGAGAAGATGCGAAGCGATCATCAGGTCATGGATCAGACGCTGTGGCGAGGCCAGATCGGCGTCACGCAACTGTCCTTTCAGATCCCAGGTGAGAAAGGTAATGGCCTGGTCATCCATAAGCGAAAAGACTTGACCGGACTCTGAGATCTCCACACAACCCTGTTCACTTGCCAGGACTCCCTCACCAGCCCGTCGGGGAAGGAAAAAGGCCAGCTCCGGCGCGGGACCTGCGTCTTCCAGCAGGTCTTCCACAGAACCGTAGAGAAGAAAGTCCCAGGCAGGTTCGGGAGCGGACATGCCGAGCAGGTCGAACCGCTCCAGATAGGAACGAAAATCAAGGCGGGTCAGGAGCGCGGCCAGGGCTTCCCTGTCAACCATTGAGTCGATGTCCTTGCTGACCAGCTGATCCAGCTGGTCCAAAGGCGCGTCCCGCTCGATGGTGGCCAGATCTTTTGAAAGATAGGCCGATTCCCTGCCTTCTTCCAGATTCCTGAGCAGGGCCCCCTTTTGCTGATCCAGATGTTCGTAGACAGCGTCCAGGCTTCCATATTGACGGATTAACTGCATGGCGGTCTTGGATCCCACCCCCCTGACTCCCGGGATGTTGTCCGAAGAATCTCCCATCAGAGCTTTGACATCAATCCATTGATCCGACGAGACGCCGTAGTCCTCCTGCATGGACTGGGGCGTCACCTTCTCACTGATTGAACCCGATTTTTGTGTGGTCACAAGCACCACCGTCGTCCGGTCAGTCACCAGCTGCAGGGTGTCACGGTCACCGGAGACGATGAAAACCCGCATGCCCTCTTCTTCGCCTTTTTTGGCCAGGGTGCCGATCAGGTCATCCGCTTCGTAGCCCTGGAGACCCACCGGCTGAAAACCGAGTCCTTCCAGAAGATCACGGGCAACCGGGATCTGCTTGGACAGATCCTCCGGGGTCGGCCGCCTTCCCGCCTTGTAGAGATCATATTTCTCATGGCGGAAGGTATCACCCGGCATATCCATGGCGGACACGACATGGGTGGGGGCCAGATCATCCTTGTATTTGAGGATCATGTTAAGGAAGGCATAAAGAGCGCCCGTGGGGAACCCGTCGGGCGCCGTCAGTCTCTGCCTGCCGATGATGCCGTAATAAGCCCGGTTCATCAGGCTGTGCACATCAAATATTAAGAGGGTTTCGGGGTCAGACAATGAAAACTCCTTTGCGCCGGCCGGCCGGATCAAACCGATGCGGACCGGGACTCATCAATGGGCGGCAAATCAATTTTACAGGACGAATCGTAGGGGACGACCGGCAGCGGGACGGACAGGCCGAGCTCCGTCTTATCGGGATCGTACTCCAGCACGGACAGGAGGTGACGGATGAAGTCATCCAGACCCACATCATCCTCATTGGCGGTCAGCCTCAGCAGGAGATTCACCTCGCGGGTGAGCAGATCAGGATCTTCAATCTGGGAGAGGATATTGATCTTTTCATGTTCAGTCCGGACAATGGACTCGTCAGCGAGAAAAAGTTCTTCCTTCATTTTTTCGCCCGGACGAAGGCCGATGTATTCAATGGGGACATCGACATCGGGAACGAAGCCGGACAGGCGGATCAGGTCACGGGCCAGATCATCGATACGGACCGATTCACCCATGTCCAGCACGAAGATCTCGCCTCCCCTGGCGTAGGCGCCTGCCTGCAGGACCAGGCTGGACGCTTCAGGAATGGTCATGAAGAAACGTTCCACATCCGGGTGTGTCACCGTGACCGGTCTGTGCTCCTTGATTTGTTTTTCAAAGAGAGGGATCACGCTGCCGCTGCTGCCCAGGACATTGCCGAAGCGGACCGCGGAAAACGAAGTGCGCGGCGACAGCTTGTTCATGGTCAGGACTACGATTTCGCAAAGCCGCTTGGTGGCGCCCATGACATTGGTCGGATTGACCGCCTTGTCCGTCGACACCAGCACAAAACGGCTGGTCCCGTACCGGGCGGCCATCAGGGCCGTGTTGTAGGTCCCGTATACATTGTTCTTGACCGCTTCTCCGGGACTGATCTCCATCAGGGGCACATGTTTATGAGCGGCCGCATGAAAGACCACGTCCGGCCTCCACTCGGAAAAGACATTGGCCAGCCGTTTGGCGTCCCGGACCGATCCGATCAGGACCTTGAGGTTGAGAGCCTTACCGAAGCGGGCCAAGAGTTCCTGCTGGAGTTCATAGACCGTGTTTTCACAGATATCAAAGAGGATCAGGAGCGCCGGGCCAAAAGAGGCAATCTGCTTGGCCAGCTCCGACCCGATGGATCCCCCTCCCCCCGTCACCAGCACCACCTTGTTCTTGATGAAGCGGCTGACCCTGTCCATGTCATAGACAACAGGATCGCGCCCCAACAGATCCTCGATCCTGATATCCCGCACATCGGACAGATGGACCCGCTCGCTGCTGAGTTCTGAGAAGAAAGGCAGGAGCCTGACCCGGCAATTGGTCTGGTGACAGATGGCCAGGATGTCTCTCAGGGTATCGCTGGAAGCCGAAGGGATGGCCACGATGATCTCGTCGATGGCCAGATCCTCAGCCAGCTCAACGATGTCATTGCGATCCCCCAGGACCGGGACCCCGTTATTCTTGTAATGGCGGATCAGCGGATTGTCATCGACGATGCAGATGGGAACGCGGAGCGATTGAGTCGTCTTCAACTCAACGATGATCTGTGTACCCGCCTGACCTGCGCCCACAATCATCACCCGTATGGGCTTGCGGCCCTTCTCCCGCTTGCGGATCTGTCTGACCTGACGGCGGGCGTGGTAGAACCTGTAGAAGAATCTGATGGAGAAGACGGCCGCTGTCAGCAGGAACCAATAAATGATGTAAAAGGCCAGGGCGTAGTTCCGCTTCATGACCTGCAAGGTCAGCACCGAGAGGAACAGCTGAATCACGGTACCGGCCACGATCACCAGATACTGTGATCCCCTGGCGAAAGGCCACATCTGTGAATAAAATCCGCTGAAGGCAAAGGAGAGCGCCGACAGCCCGACGAATACGAACCAGGTCGACTTGAACTGGTGAAGATAGCGGGCCGGAATGGCGCTCTCGTAAAGCAGGTAAAGCGACAGAATCGGCGCCACGACGCTTGCCGCCATATCGTAGGCGATCAGGAAGAGTTTGCGCGGCGTCAGGTGCCGGAAGGTAAAGATTCTGTTCATGTCAAGCAGTCACCGGCCTTGATCCAATTCCCTTAAATGCTCAGTCGGCTTCTTTTTCCGATGCGACCTGCTCAAGATGCTGGTTGATCACATTGATCAGCCCGTCCGCGTCCAGACCATGCGCTCTGCTGGCCTGCTCAATGGTTTCATTGCTGGCCAGCATACAGCCGATGCAGTGCATGCCGTAGCCCATGAGAATGCTGGCGATTTTCTCGTCCAGCTGCAAGAGGTCGACGATTAACATATCTTTTGTAGCTTTCATTGATTTATACTCCATATCAAATGTATTTGTTTTACTGAGTGAATGTTAACGCATTATCAAGTCCACAGGCAAGTTTTGTACCATCGATTCCCAAAAAGGCAGAGCCGGAGGTTGAAAAAGGGAACGTATAATACGAACTTAAGCCCGAAAGGGTTGACAAGGCGGTATTTGAACAGGATAATAGGCGAAGAACGTAGCCGGAAGGAGGCACCCTAATGAATAAAACTGATCTCATCAATGCAGTCGCGGCTAAAACAGAACTGAGCAAGAAGGACAGCGAGAAAGCTGTTTCTGCTGTTTTTGACGTGATTACAGAGCAACTCGCCGAAGGAGAAAAAGTCGTACTGGTCGGCTTTGGCACCTTTGAAGTACGTCATCGCGCCGCGCGCAAAGGACGTAACCCCAGCACCAAGGAAGAAATTTTGATCCCCGCGACCAAGGCTCCCGCATTCAAAGCCGGTAAGGGATTGAAAACAATCGTCAACAGCTAAACCATTTAATTTGAACACGCAGAGGCTGTCCGTCAGGACAGCCTCTTTCGTTTGTCCTCAATCCGGATCCTCCAGGTCATCCGGCTCAAAAGATTCCA
>JAAZFK010000277.1 GCA_012511735.1 Clostridiaceae bacterium
AAGACCTGATGGTCCTGGAAGAAGGCATGGTGGAAGGCAGGAAGACTTACGCCAATATGATCAAATACATCAAGATGACGGCCTCGTCCAACTTCGGCAACGTCCTGTCCATGTTGATCGCGGCGGCCTTTCTCCCCTTCCTGCCCATGACAGCCATCCAGATCCTGATCCTCAACCTGATCTACGACATCTCCTGCGCCTCCCTGCCCTGGGACCATGTGGACAGCGACTACCTGAAAAAACCCCGCACCTGGGATGCCAGCTCCATCAGCCGCTTCATGATCTGGATCGGACCCACTTCATCGGTTTTTGACATCGTGTCTTACGCGGCTCTTTATTTCTGGATCGCGCCCGCCATGGTGGGAGCGCCCTTCAGCCAGCTGACCGACCCGGCGCAGATCGCCCTCTTTATCGCCATCTTCCAGGCCGGCTGGATGGTCATTTCCATGTGGACCCAGACCCTGGTGATCCACATGATCCGAACCGCAAAGGTGCCTTTCATTGAATCACGGGCCTCGGCTCCGGTCATTTTGCTGACTGCTGCGGGGATTGCCCTGCTGACCATTCTGCCCTTCTCCCCCCTGGCGGGTCTGCTGAATCTGGCGCCCTTGTCCGGCCATTTCTTCATCCTGCTCGGCGCGGTGGTCGTCGCTTACATGCTGCTGGTTTCCTTCGCCAAAGTCGCCTTCATCCGCAAGTATCGGGTATGGCTCTAGAAAGGACAGGTTGATCGCCACATTCCTGTTCGATTTTTTTCACAGCTTGTCGGAAATTTTCCATTCACAATTTGTTAACATAGATAGTGTCAGGGGAAACAGACCCCGGAGGAAAGGACACTAGAGGCAAACAGCGATGACATTGAATGAAACGACAACAGATCGAATCTGGTTGGTGACCGGCGCCTCCGGCCACTTGGGCAACACAGTGGTCCGTCAGCTACTCAGACAGGGTGAGCGGGTGCGGGCCTTTATCCTGGAAGAAGAACGGCCCAAGGCTCTTCAGGGTTTAAACTGTGAGGTGGTCTCTGGCGACGTGACCGATGCCGCCAGCATCGAACCCCTCTTTGCCGGTCTGCGGGACAAGGAGATTTATCTCCTGCACCTGGCCAGCATGATCACCATTTACGCCAATGCCGGCCCCAGAGTCTACCAGGTTAACCGCGGCGGCACAGGCAATCTCCTGGAAGCGGCCAGGCAACATCAGGTGAAACGTTTCCTCTACTGTGGTACCGTGCATACTCTGCCTTTTCCGGAAGATTTTAACGCGAAGATCAGGGAGATCTCCCACTATGACCCCGATCTGGTTCACGGGGATTACGCCAAGTCCAAGGCCATGGCTTCCCAACTGGTTCTGGATGCAGCCAGGGATGGACTGGACGCTGTGATCGTGCAGCCGTCAGGCATCATCGGTCCCAACGATTATTTGAACGGCAACTTTACCACTCTCTTTAAGAAATTGGTCGACAGAAAGTTGCCGGCCATGATCCAGGGTTCCTACAATTTCGTCGATGTCAACGATGTGGCCGACGGTCTGATCGCCGCCGCCAAATATGGCCGCAAAGGTGAAAGCTACAACCTGACCGGCCATGACATCAGTGTCCTGGAGATCATGAACAAGGCCGCGGAAATGACCGGCCGCAAACCCTTCAGATCAACAGCCCCGCTCTGGCTCGCCAGACTGGCCGCGCCCTTTGCGGAATGGTGGTCGAAAAAGACGGGTAAAATCCCTGTTCTTACCAGTTATTCACTCTTTACCATGAGCAGCCCCCACCGTTTCTCCCATGAAAAAGCCGGCAGGGAGCTGGGATACAGCATCCGTCCCATGGAGGAAACCATCAGCAACACCCTCCGCTTCATGGTCGAGCAGAAACGGTTCAAGCAGGCAGTCGATCCTGCCTATCTGACGGCTAAATCATAAGCTTTTGATTTTTAAAGAAAAACCGCCGCATTGCCGGCGGTTTTTTTGCGGAAACAGATCAACAGACGGCCCTGATCCGGTCAAGCAACTCCCCGTCCCGGCTGATGACCCTCGCGACTGTCCGTCCTTCTGCTGTCTTGCCGGCAGGGATACCTGCCAGGGACTCCGCCTTGGCTTTCA